>JBKJTK010000439.1:0-22576 GCA_046590875.1 Chiayiivirga sp. | reverse complement strand
AATCCGCTGCCCGAACGCGTCGACTTGCCCCGGGGCTACAAGCCCAAGTCCGGCGAGGAATACATGAGCAGCTATCAGCTCGAGTATTTCCGCCAGAAGCTGATGAACTGGCGCGGCGATCTGGTCGAGGAATCCAAGCAGACGATAGACAATCTGCGCGATGAAGTGCGCGACGTCGGCGACGATGCCGAACGCGCCACCCGCGAGACCGAGAACTCGCTCGAACTGCGCACCCGTGACCGCTACCGCAAGCTGATCTCCAAGATCGACAAGGCGCTCAAGCGCATCGACGACGGCGCCTACGGCTACTGCGAGGAAACCGGCGAAGAGATCGGCATCGAACGCCTCGAAGCCCGTCCCATCGCGACGCTGTGTCTGGATGCGCAGGAGCGTTGGGAGCACCGGCAGAAACTGATGGGCGATTGAGGCCCGAAGGTTTTATAGTTTGATCGAAGCCCTGCAGATGCGGGGCTTCGTGTTTTCGGCGTATACGAATGCTTCGACGGCACGTGGTTGCGAATGATCCTGCGCTCGTACGAGTAGGTTTTGCTGGTGTGAATCCGCATCTATAGCTGCCAGTGGCTTTGCGATTGTTGCTCGACAAATGCGTTGCGGGATCGGGTTCCCGTCGCTAAACGAAGCCGATCGCGCCTTCGCCGAAGTTCGACCGGGCTGGTGCTTCGCCGAATAGCGGACAAGGATCCGGGGGACATGCCGGCCGTCGCTTCCAGTACCGTGGCGTGGCCCGCTCTGACCCTTTTTCTCGTTTGTTTGGGTGAACACCACTTCCGTTGGATGTCGCCGATGTCAATCCATGCACTCGCCACTTGTCGCCGGGCAACGCTGCAAGTCCTTGTGGCCTCCTTGCTTTTACCAGGCGATGTCTGCGCTCAGGCACTGGGCACGGCATTCACTTACCAGGGCCAACTCACGGAAGCGGGCCTGGCCGCGAATGATTTGTACGACTTGCAGGCGTGCCTGTTCGACTCGCTGACCAGCCCTGTGGTGATCGCCTGTGCTGCGGACGCCAACGACGTACCGGTGCAGGACGGCGTGTTTGCCGTCGCACTCGACTTCGGCGCTGCACCCTTCGCCGGACAGCAGCGCTTTCTCGAACTGCGCGTACGACCGGGCACGTCGAGCGGCAGCTACACTGTTCTGAGCCCGCGCCAACTGCTCCGGGCGGCGCCCGAAGCGCTGCGCGCCAATGCCGCAAGCGCTGCTCCGTGGTCCGGGCTCACCGGCGTACCTGCGGGATTCGCCGATGGCATCGACGATGTCGGCGTGGCGAGCATCACTGCCGGCACGGGGTTGAGCGGCGGCGTCATCACCGCTAGTGGCACGATTGGAATTGCCGACGGCGGCGTGGGAACGGCGCAGATCGCCAGCGGCGCGGTGGGCAGTGCGCAGATCGCCGATGGCAGCGTCGCAGCGGTGGACGTAGCCAACGACAGTCTCGGTGCGGCACAGATTGCAAGCAATGCAATCACCGCATCGGAACTGGCCGACAGCGCGGTCGACACCGCTGCCGTTCAGAACCTGGCGATTACCCAGCCGAAGGTCGCCCTGGGTGCCATCGGGAGCTCGCAACTGGCCGGCAATGCCGTAGGTCTCGCGCAGATCGACACGTCACAGGTGCAAGCGCGTATCGCCGGCACCTGCGCTGTCGGCGAGTACTTCCGCGGGATCAATCTTGATGGCAGCGTGGCCTGCGAACCGGTACCCGGCGTGCCGCGGATCAGCACCGTCGACGATCCCGCCAACGACGTCGGCATTCACCTCGCCATGGCCATCGGTGCCGACGGCCTGCCGGTGATCAGCTATCAGGACGCCACCGCTGGCGCGCTCAAGGTCGCCAAATGCGCAAATGCCGCTTGCACCGGAACGGCATCGATTGCAGTCGTCGACGATCCGGCCAACATCGTGGGGACGAGTACATCCATCGCCATCGGCATCGATGGCCTGCCGGTGATCAGCTACCGCGACTCGTCGGCCGGCGCGCTCAAGGTTGCAAAGTGCCTCAACCCAGCTTGCAGCGGCGGCGCCACGATCACCACGGTCGATGACCCGGCCAATATAGTGGGCTTCTTCACCACGATCGCGATCGGCAACGACGGGATGCCCGTGATCAGTTATCGCGACTTCACGGCTCAGAGCATCAAGGTTGCGAAGTGTGCCAATGCTGCCTGCACTGGCACGGCGATCATCACAACGGTAGACGATCCGGCCACCAGCGTGGGCATTTCCGCGTCTATGGCAATCGGCGCTGATGGCCTGCCCGTGATCAGCTACCGGGACGACGCGGCGCAAGCCCTCCGAGTGGCGAAATGCGCTAATCCCGCGTGCACCGGAACCGCAACGATCACCACCGTCGACGATCCGGCAAACAACGTCGGTTCAGCTACCTCGATCGCCATCGGCGCCGATGGCCTGCCGGTGATCAGCTATCGCGACACGACGGCGGGCGCGTTCCGAGTGGCGAAATGCAGCGACGCAGCCTGCGCCATGCCGGCGACGATCACCACGCTCGACGATACCGCCAGCGACAACGGCTTCTACACGTCCCTTGCTATCGCCCCGGACGGCCTGCCGGTGATCGCCTACTCGGACGCGACCGCAGACGCCCTGAAGGTCGCAAAGTGCGCCAACGCCGCCTGCACCGGTACGCCCATCATCACCACGGTCGACGATCCGGGGAACTCCGTCGGCCGATACCCGGATATCGTCATCGGCGCCGATGGCTTGCCGGTGATCGCCTACGTGGACTTCACCGCCGGAGCGCTGAAGGTCCTCAAGTGCGGCACAAGGAGTTGCCAATGAACCCGGTTCGTCCAGCAAGGCGCACTGGCCTTCGCATTGGGTCTGGATCCGCGCCCGCCGGCGCCCTCGCGCTGCTGATAGCGTCTCTCGCAACAGCAGTGACGGCCGGCGCGAACGACGCTGACAGCAAAGGGGCGCCCACGTTGGCGATTCCGCGCCACGTCATCGCCAGTGGCGGCGGCGACTCGAGCGGCGGCGTGTTCGCCATCCGCGGCACCATCGGGCAAGCCGACTCCGATCCGCTGCAACCTTCGACTGGCGGTGGGTACGCGATCATCGGCGGATTCTGGGCCGGCGCGCCGCTATCGGTTCCGCCCGCAGACACAGTGTTCGCAAACGGATTCGAGTCACTTTGACTCCGACTTGATCCTCTGGATTGTTGCCGCGCGTTGAAACATGACCAGAATGTGTCACAAAGAATCTCAATCGGCGAACAGCGTCCGCCGAAAATTCGCTAGTCAATCCTTGGTGCTCGCGCCCATGATCGAACAGTAGTCGAACGGCTGCGCCGTCAACTACGTGACCCGCAGCGTCAGCTTGAGCCCGACATCCTCCAGATACTCCCGCTCTGTATCGAGATCCGCGCGCGAGAGCGGGTGGCTGTCGAGCCAGGTGCGGGGGAGTTTCACTTGCACGCTGTGGTCGATCACGACGAGGTCGATGAGCGGTAACGGTTCGCGGTCGTGGCTGCGGTGCAGGAGCGTGGCGAGGCGGAGCAGGACGATGCAGCGCAGGGCGGTCTGGGTCAGGCGTTCGGGCAGCATTCCGATCGCGTCGGTGGCGATCGAACGGCGTTGGCAGCGCACCAGGGCGGCGAGCAGTTGTTGTTCCTGGCGCGAGAAGCCGGCGATGTCGGAGTGTTCGATCAGATAGGCGCCGTGCACGTGATGTTGGCTGTGTGCGATCGCCAGACCGAGCTCGTGGATGTTCGCGGCCCAGGCAAGCATGCGCTGTTCGTCACCGTCGAGGCCCCAGGAGTCGGCGACCTGTTCGAATAGCATCAGTGTCGTGGCTTCGACTCGCGTCGCGTGTTCGCGATCCACGCCGTAGCGCTGCGCCAGAGCCGCAATCGAGGCGTCGCGCGGGTCGCGATCCTGGGCGCGGCCCAGCATGTCGTAGAGCACGCCCTCGCGCATCGCAGTTTCACAAACCTGCATGCGCTTGAGGCCAAGTTCCTTGAAGCAGGCTTCGAGGATCAGCAGCCCGCCAGCAATCACCGGCCGGCGTTCGTCGGACAGCCCGGGGAGGACGATGGCGTCGATGCGGTCAAATTGCAGCAAGGCATCCCGCGCTTTCTCGAGCCCGCTATCGGTGATCGCCCCGCGCACCAGTTTCATCCCGGTCAGGATCTGGCCGATGGCCTTGATCGTGCCGGAGGAACCGATCGTTTCCTGCCAACCGCGCTCTCGATAGGTCGCCGCGAATTGCTGAAACTCAGCCGAAATTTCCGTCAATCCGTCCTTCCAGCGCTTGCGCGAGAGCTTGCCGTCGGCGAAGAAACGGCGCGTGGTCGCAACGCAACCCATCTGGAGACTCTCGCGTTCCAGCGGCTCGAATCCCTGGCCGATGATGAACTCGGTCGAGCCGCCACCGATGTCGATCACCAGACGCTGCTTGCTCGTAGGCGGCAGTCCCTGCGCCACGCCGAGATAGATGAGGCGAGCTTCTTCGCGGCCCGAGACGATCTCGATGCCGTGCCCGAGCGCCGTCTCGGCCGGCACCAGGAAGGTTTGCGGGTTACGCAAGGCTCTGACCGTATTCGTGGCAATCGCGCGCACCCGATGCGGTGGCATGGTCCGGATGCGCTCACCGCAGCGCGCGAGGCAGTCCAGCGCACGCGCCAGCGCCGCTGGATCCAGACCACCCTGGCCATCGAGGCCGGCAGCCAGGCGCACGGTTTCGCGCAGGCGATCGACGATGCGCAACTGGCCGAGCACATAGCGCGCCACCACCATGTGGAAACTGTTGGAGCCCAGATCGATCGCGGCGAGTAGTTCGCCGTCGTTCAAGGCACTGGTTTCATCCATGCCGGGGCTCATCGGCACAACTGCGCAAGCAATGCGTCCTGAGCCGAATGCGGCATCGCGCCATCCTCGGGCTCGATGCGGTGATAGCTGCTGTCGGCGCGCAGTTCCCACGACCGCACGTTGTCGGCCAGATAATTCGCGAGTTCTTCGCGGTAGACGCGTTCGGCAAGCACCGGATCGAGAATCGGGAAGCAGGTTTCTATCCGTCGAAGCAGATTCCGCTCCATCCAGTCGGCGCTGGAACACCAGGTTTCCGGCGCATCTTCGTTTTGGAACCAGTACACGCGGCTGTGTTCAAGGAAACGTCCGACCAGCGAACGCACCCGGATGTTGTCCGACACGCCCTTGATGCCAGGCTTGAGCGCGCAGGCGCCACGCACCATAAGGTCGATTGACACGCCCGCCCGCGAAGCCTCGTACAGAGCCCGGATCACGCTGGCCTCGCTGAGCGCGTTCATCTTCGCGATAATCCGTGCGGGACGACCAGCACGCGCGTTTGCGGCCTCTCGCTCGATCTTTTTCAGCAGCGCCTTATGCAGGGTAAATGGCGCCTGCAGCAAGCGTTTGAGCTTGAACGCGGGCGCCAGGCCGGACATCTGCTGGAACAGCCGATGCACGTCCTCACCGATATCGGGATCGGCCGTCATCAGGCCGATATCGGTATAGGTCTTGGCGGTGCCGGGGTGATAGTTGCCCGTCGACAGATGCGCGTAACGCTGCAGTTTCTTGCCCTCGCGACGCACGATCAGCAGCATCTTGGCGTGGGTCTTGTAACCGACTACGCCATAGACGACTTGCACGCCGGCTTCCTGCAGGCGATCCGCAAGCCGGATATTGGCTTCCTCGTCGAAGCGGGCACGCAATTCAATCACTACCGTGACGTCCTTGCCGTTGCGCGCGGCCTCGATCAGATGGTTGACCAGCACCGAATCCTTGCCAGCGCGATACAGCGTCTGCTTGATCGCCAGCACGGCCGGATCCTGGCTCGCCTGCTTGATCAGTTCGAGCACCACGGCAAACGAATCGTAGGGATGATGCAGCAACACGTCACCGCGCCGGATCAGGTCAAACAGCTCGTCGCTGTCCGATACCGGGTGCAGGCGCGGCTTGAACGCGGGGAACTTGAGGTCGGGTCGATCGACCAGGTCGTAGACGGCGCTCACGCGATTGAGATTCACTGGCCCCTTGATACGGTAGACCGCGTTCTCGGGCAGTTCGAAATTCTTCAGCAGGATGCGCACGATCGGCTTCGGACAGTTATCCGCAATCTCAAGCCGCATCGCGCGAGCGAAACCGCGCCCGGCAAGTTCGCCTTTCAGCGCATGCGCGAGATTTTCAACTTCCTCTTCGTCGACCAGCAATTCGGAATTGCGGGTGACGCGGAACTGGTAGGCGCCCTTGACCTCCATGCCGGGAAAGAGGTCGTCGACAAAATTCGACAACACCGCGGAGAGCAGCACGAAGTCGTTCGGGCCGGCCGACACCTGTGGCGGCAGATGGATGATGCGGGGCAACGAGCGCGGCGCGCGCACGATCGCCATGTTGCCAGCGCGGCCGAAGGCATCCTTGCCCTGCAACACCACCACGATGTTGAGGCTCTTGTTGAGAATGCGCGGAAACGGGTGCGCCGGGTCCAGCCCGAGCGGCGAAAGCACCGGCAAGATCTCGTCGTCGAAGTATTTCTTGAGCCAGCGCTTCTGTTTGGCGTTCCAGGTATCGCGGGTCAGGATGCGAACACTGTTGGCTTCCAGCGCCGGGCGCAGGGTGTCGTTCCAGTATTGATATTGGCGTTCGACCAGCTCGCCGGCTTTCTCGTGGATGGCCTTGAGTGCGACGCTGGGTGCGAGCGCATCTGGCGGAAGTGGGCCGCCGTAGTCGAGCTGATGCCGCACCGCCGCGACCCGAATCTCGAAGAACTCATCGAGGTTGGTGCAGGAAATGCACAAATAGCGTAGCCGGTCGAGCAGCGGAATGGCCTCGTCCATCGCCTGTGCCAGCACGCGGAAATTGAATTCCAGCTGCGACAACTCGCGGTTGATATAGAGCGCAGGGTCTTGCAGATCTTGCGTGTGGGACATGTCTGGTTGCCGGAGCATCGGGAATCGGCGCGTCAAAGGTGAAGCATACTCAATCGCCGCCAAGTGCGAGTTGTCGTCGTCGCTTCAAGCCGCTTCGCCGGCGTCGCCCACTCGCGCCAACACACTCTGCGGACCGAAGTGGCAGGCGAAAGTGCTGCCGCGGCCGACGTCGCTCTCGATGCTCAGACGCGCGTGGTGCAGGTTCAGCACATGCTTGACGATCGACAAGCCCAGCCCGGTACCGCCGGTTTCGCGCGAACGACTGGCCGACACCCGGTAGAAGCGTTCTGTAATTCGCGGAATATGCTGCGCAGGAATGCCGTGACCGGTGTCGGTGACCGCCAGTCGCGCGCCGTCGCCCTCGCGCTCGAACAGGATGCGGATGCGGCCGCCGGCGGGTGTGTAGCGCACCGCGTTGCTGACCAGGTTGGAGAACGCGCTGTGCAGTTCCTTGCCTGATCCCAACAGGTCGCAATCTGCGTGATCCTCGACCACGATGTCATGTCGACCGGCGCTGAGCGCCAGCGCCTCGCGCTGCAGCGTGCCGAGCAGCGAACCCATCGCGACGTGTTCCTCAGCCACGCGTTCCTGCGCTTCCAGGCGCGACAGTTTGAGCAGATCTTCAACAATCTGGGTCATACGGCGCGACTGGTTGCGCATCTCGCGCAGCATGGGCGCGAGATCTGGCAGGTCTTCGTCGTCGAGCAGGTCGAGGTAGCCGTGCACCACGGTCAGGGGCGTACGCAGCTCATGCGAAACGTTGGCGACGAAATCGCGCCGGACCTGTTCCAGTCGCATCAGTTTGCTGATGTCGCGTGCCACCAGCAGGTGCTGGTCGGCGGCGTAATCGAGCAGGCGCAGACTCAGGCGCAGGGATTCGTCGACCGGCGAGGCCAGATCCAGCAAGGGCTCGACACCGGCGGTATCCAGCCAGTCCTTGACCGGCGACGAGCGCATCAGTTCGCTCAGGGGCTGCCCGAGGTCTTGGGGGTAACGCAAGCCGAGCAAGCGGGTCGCAGCCTCGTTGAACCACTGCACTGTGTAGTTGGCGTTGTCGAGCACGACGGTGGCATCGGGTAGTGCTGCGGCGGCCTGGCGGTATACCCGCAGCATGCCGAGCAATCGCAACTTGCGCTCGCGCCCGCTGCGTTGGCGACGATAGAGCCGTTGTCCGAGCGCGCTGAACACGCCGCGGCCCTGCGGCGGACCGAGTCTCCGCGCCGAATCCAGCAGGCGCAACAGACGGAACAGCTGCACGTAGTGCCAGACCAGGGCCAGCGCGAAGCCCAGCGCCAGGGCCGGCCAGACGTGCCCGATCAGCAATCCGATCAACAGCGCCACGCCCAGCAGCGCGCTCAGCCGCCACAGCGTGTGCTGCCAGGGGCCGATCACCCAGCCTGGCACCGAACGCGCCCGACGCTTGCGATGGTGCCGCTGCATCCGAGGGTCATGCCGCCCACGTTGAATCTCCCGGTCAGCGCTGGTTGAAGCCATACATCCAAGATCAGAAGCATCCGCTGCATGACGGGAAAAACCGCAGGCTATTTAAGCCTACACGCTGGTCGAAAAGCGATAACCCGCGCCGCGTACCGTTTGCACCAGATTGTCCAGACGCCAGGGTTCAAGCGTCTTGCGCAGGCGCCGGATGTGCACGTCCACGGTGCGTTCCTCGACATAGACGTTACCTCCCCAGACATGGTCGAGGAGCTGGGTGCGGGTGTACACCCGCTCCGGATGCGTCATGAAGAAATGCAGCAGGCGGTATTCGGTCGGGCCGATTTGCACCGGCGCGTCGCCGGCAAACACGCGGTGCGCGGCGCCGTCGATGCGCAGGCCACCCAGCGTCACGCTGCCGTCCTCCTCGTCACCACGACTGCGGCGCATCACGGCCTTGATCCGGGCAAGCAGCTCGCGCGCCGAAAAAGGTTTCACCACGTAGTCGTCGACGCCGGCATCCAGGCCATTGACGCGGTCGTTCTCCTCGCCGCGCGCGGTTAGCATGATGATCGGTACCTCGCGGGTCAGACCTTCCTTGCGCAGGCGGCGGGCGAACTCGAGCCCGCTCATGCCCGGCAACATCCAGTCGAGCAGGATAAGGTCGGGGACTTGCTCGATGATCGCAGCGCTGGCTTCGCGCGCATCGCCGGCGTGCATCGGCTCGTACTCGGCCTTGCGCAGGGCAAAAGCCACCATGTCGCGGATGGCGGGTTCGTCGTCGACAATCAAGATCCGTTTCTGCACGCGGTCAACCGTAGAGGGTGGCGATACCGGGCGCAAGTAGATAACAGTTTTGTTACCGGGACGTGACGGTGGTCACGAGACGGCAACTCGTTGGCTTTCGCACCCAGGCTGATGCGTTCGACGGGGCAAAGCATGCTTCGCCTTTTCCCGCCTCACCCCGTGCAGGCGGGAGAGGGGCAGCGGGGAGATTCACCACCCCAATTGGTGTCAGCTTTACTCGGTGACGTTCCGCCCGCCGACCCGCAAGCGCAGCGTGGGCTGCGCGGACTCCTGCAACTGATCGATCTGGTCACCCGGGCGTAGGCCCCGTTCGCGTAGCTCCAGTACCGTCGGGGTGATGGCCGCAATCCGGGCGTCGATGCGCGCACGCTGGTAGTAATCCAAGTCGTCGCGCAGTTTCAGTCGTTCGAGCTGGTTGAGCGCGTCCTCGGGACGGCCGCCGAGGTAGGCGGTCTCGGCGTAGGCCTCGCCAGCGCGAACCAGATCGCCGGCGAGTTCGCTGGCGCGGGCGAAGCCCTGCTGGAAGGCGGCATCACCGGCGCTCTCGCCCAGCAACGGTCGCAGCACGTCCTGCGCCTTGCGTCCGGCATCCGAGCTGCCGTATTCGGCCAGGCTCGCGGCGAAGCTGAGGATCACTGCACGGTTGCGCGGCAATTCCGCCAGCAGCGACGCGTAATGCGCCTCGGACTGCGCCCGTTTGCCGGCACGATGCTCGTTTTCGGCCAGTGCCAGTCCGATCCAGTGCAGACCGGGATGGCGACTGGCGAGGGCGGTGAGTTCGGTCTCAGCCTCCGCCGTGTTGCCGGCACGGCTCTGCGCGAGCGCCAGTCCATAGCGTTGGGCATCGTTGAATGTGTCCGGATTCGCGCGTTTGCTGCTTTGGTATTCGCCGATCGCGGCGGGATAACTTTCCGCCGAAAGCACGCGCAGCCGTTCGCGCACCCAGGGAAACAATTCGCCGCCTTCACGCAGCGGCGCATTCAAGGCCGCGTAAGCCGCCCCTGAAAGCAGCGGATTGAGCGGCGCGGCCGGCGCCGGTGCGGGTTCGGTGGCCGCCATCGCCTTGGCCCGATCCTTGGCCTCGGAGATGCGCGTGGTGCTGACCGGATGCGTGCGCAGATACTCCGGCGCCTGCCAGCCGCCCTGGTTGCCGCGCATCGCGCGTTCCATGCGGGCGAAAAAATCCGCCATCGCCAGCGGATCGTAGCCGGCGCGGGCGAGGGTGTGGATGCCGATGCGGTCGGCCTCGTGCTCGTTGGAGCGGGTGTAGTTGATCTGGCGTTGCTGCATCAGCGCCATGCCGCCCATCACCGCGGCCTGGGTCGCTTCCCCATCGACGTCGGCCTGCTGCGCCGCGATGATCGCGCCGAGCATCGCCAGCGCGATCGGCAGCGCGTCCTTCTGCGCGCGCTCTGCTCCCCGGAGCACGTGACGCTGAGTCACGTGGGAAATCTCATGCGCCAGTACCGCGGCCACTTCATCCTCGCGTTCCGCCGTCAGCAGCAGGCCGGCGTTCATGCCGACGTAGCCGCCGAGTGTGGCGAATGCGTTGATGTCGCGCGAGCGGATCATGAAAAACGTGAACGGCTGTTGCGGGTTTTCGCTGCGCGCCACCAGTCGGTAGCCCAGGCTCTGGAAATACGCTTCGACCAGCGGGTCTTCCAGCAGCAGCCGGTAGTGTCGCAGTTGGCGCACCGTCATCTCGCCGTACAGCTGTTCCTGGGCTGGGGACAACACCTCACCAGCGGAGGAACCGATGTCGGGCAATCCGGAAGGCTGGTCTTGCGCCGCGACTGCGGTCCCCAGGGCCGCACCAACGAACAAGGCGAGCAGACGAAAGCGGACGGGCATGGGGTGGGAATCCGGAGCGTACTTGCAACTGGCAGGGACGGCATCATGGCGCGCGGCGTCGGGACGTGCGTTAACCGGTTGTAAACTTGCCCGGTCGTAAGCGACAGTCTGACCGCGTGAAGGCAGCGAGGTTCCATCCCGGTTGGGTTTCGCGTCCCGGCCCCCAACTCCCGTCTATCAGATCCTGCAATCGTCCTGGAGCACTCGAGTGGCTGACGTCCTGATGTACACCACCGCGATCTGTCCCTACTGCGTCGCGGCGAAAAATTTCCTCAAACAACGCGGTGCCAGTTATACCGAGGTGCGCGTCGACACCGACCTGGCACGGCGGCAGGAGATGATGCAGCGGAGCAAACGGACCTCGGTGCCGCAGATGTTCATTGGCGACACCCACGTCGGCGGGTACGACGACCTGGTGGCGCTGGATCGCGCCGGCGGTCTCAAGCCGCTGCTGGGTGAGTAGGCGCGCCCAGGCGGCATCGCCGCCTGCGCCTGCGAACGCCCGGCCAAGGAGGGCCGGGCCGGGCGATCAGAGAGCCGAGTCGCAGCGCCATGGACGGCAGGCACAGCCTTCACAAGGAACCCAAGATGGACATTGAACGCAGTACCGACCGGGTCAAGGAGTTCACCGAGTACCGTCAGCGCATGAACCAGCGCATCCTGGAGCAGGATAACCAGGTCGTGCGGCGCTTCTTCGCGCTCGACACCCAGACCTACAAGGACGGCGCGCTCGATCTCAAGACCAAGGAGTTGCTCGGTCTGGTGGCCTCGATGGTGCTGCGCTGCGACGACTGCATCAGCTACCACATCGCACAATGCAAGAGCGCCGGGGTGGATCGCGACGAGTTCTTCGAGACCTTCAGCGTGGCGCTCGTGGTGGGCGGCAGCATCGTGATTCCGCACCTGCGCCGTGCGGTGGACTTTCTCGATCAGCTCGAAGCCAGTGACGCGTCCGCGTCTCCCGAGCCGCACGCGCATCCCTGAAACACGCGTCGCGCTCAGCGGTCGAGCTTGGAAGCGAGGTGAGGGTGGGCGAAGCTATGTATCTAGACCTGACCCTACGATTTGACCCCACGAATCCATGACCCCACGATTCCACGTTGGCAGAGGGATTTGGCAATCACCGGTGTACGGGAATACTCTGGTCCATGACTTCAATTACTCCCCTTCCCGAGGACGAAGCTGCGCGGCTGGCCGCGCTGAAGGATATGCTGATCCTCGACACGGCCGAAGAGCCGGTGTTCGATGCCATCGCCGCGCTGGCAGCCGCCATTTGCGAGACGCCGATCGCCCTGATCAGCCTGGTGGATCGGCACCGGCAGTGGTTCAAGGCGCGGGTCGGTCTGGATGTGCGGGAAACGCCCCGCGAATTCGCCTTCTGCGCCCACGCGATCCTCAATTCGGAAATCATGGAAGTGGCAGATGCCGCCAGCGATCCGCGTTTCCGCGACAACCCGCTGGTAGTCGGCGACCCGAATATCCGGTTCTACGCGGGGCGCCCGTTGCTGAGCAGCCATGGCCACGCCCTCGGTACATTGTGCGTCATCGATCGGGTTCCCCGTGCATTGTCATCCGTCCAGCACGCGGCGCTGGAGAGCCTGTCGAAAGTCGTGCTGGCGGTTTTCGAGTCGCACCGCGAAATCCGCCAGTTCTCGGCGGCGCTGCAACACAGCGAGGCACGGATACGCGCGATCGCCGACAACGTCCCGGCGCTGATCGCCTACATCGACAGCGAACAGCGCTATCGCTTTTGCAACGCCCAGATCAGCCGCACCTTCGGCACCACGCCACAATCGCTGATCGGGCGAACGATGCGCGAAGTCCGCGGAGAATCGCTGTACGCGGAACTTCGTCCGCACATAGAGGCGGCGTTGCGCGGGGAAGTGATCGGCTTCGATGGCCAGTCCCAAGTGGACGGCCGTGTCTACTGGTTCCATTCCGACTACATCCCGGATCGTGAGGCCGATGGCCAGGTGCGCGGGTTCTACGCGCTTACCTTTGATGTCACCGCACAGAAAACCGCCGAGCAACTGGCCGCGGCCAGCGAACACCGGATGCGGCTGATCGCCGACCACGTGCCGGCGGCGGTGTGCTACATCGACGAACAGCGATGCTATCGGTTCAACAACGCGGCGTATGCGCGCTGGTTCGGTCGTCCCATTGACGAGATCACCGGTCGGACGGTTCGCGAAATCCAAGGTGAGGAGGTATATCGGCTGGTCGAGCCGAATCTTGAACGGGCCTTTGCTGGAGAACAGAGCACTTTTGAAATCACTATCGACCGTCTGGGCGAGGCCCGGCATTTGCGTGTGAGCTATGTGCCGGAGCGCGAGGAGGGCGGCCGCGTAACCGGCGTCTACGCGCTCATCCAGGATTCGACGGCGCTGATCAACGCGCAGAAGAACTTGCTGAAAACGTCGCAGCACGATTCCCTGACCGGCCTGGTCAATCGCTCGCGACTTGACGAGATTCTCGCCGAAGCGGCGGCCAGAAGTCGCCGGCACGGCCTCGGTGTTGCGCTGCTTTATCTCGACATAGATCATTTCAAACAGATCAACGACAGCCATGGCCACGCGGCAGGCGATAATGTCTTGCGCGAATTTGCGCGCCGGATACAGAGCTGCGCCCGGGGCACCGATACGGTGGCCCGTCTGGGCGGGGATGAGTTCGTCATCGCGCTTGAAGACCTGCATGATTCCGACGGGGCGGTGACGGTTGCAAGCAAGATTCGCGAGGCGATGCGCGTTCCGGTCGATCTGGAAGGCGCCAGTATCGACGTAGGTGCCAGTATCGGCATTGCCTTCGCGCGAACCGGTCATTTCGAGCCTGAAATGCTGCTCAAGCGGGCTGATCGCGCGCTCTACCAGGCCAAGGCGGGCGGGCGCGGTGATTTCCGGCTAGCCCCGGATGACGCCGAAGGATAGTTGTTCCAAAGCCCCTTCACTACTCAGCGGAACTCAACCAGTTTCGTTCGCAACCTGCGCCGCGCCGTGGACTTTCTCGATCAGCTCGAAGCCAGTGACACGTCCGCGTCACCCGGGCCGCACGCGCATCCCTGAGTCAGGCGTCGCCCTCACCGGTCGAGCTTGAGTGCCACGATACGCGCATTGCTGACGTCGGTTCCGCGCATTTCAAACAGCGCCGTGGTGCCAAAGGTCGCGAGTGGCGCGCCGTCGGCGGCGCCGATCAAATGGCATTGCACCGGCGGGCTGTTGGGGCGTTGGGACGATGTCTCGCAGTTCAGCTCGACGTCGCCGTCGCGATCGAGCAGGGTGAAACCCGCCGCGTCGCGTTCCACGGCCACAAAGTCGATGTGCCGGGCTTGCGGCGTGTCACCGCTCGCTGCCGCGACAACCCAACGACCGAGCCAGGCTTCCGGTGTTTCCTGCGCGAAGCGGAACCGCACCATCGACATCGGCTGCACGCTCAGCGTCCGGCCTTTCTCGGGATCGCGGATGAACCACAGATTGGCGCGCCCCGACGACAGCAGCTCGATCTGCACCGAACCCGCCGGCCCGATGCCCTTGGGTGCGCGGTAGGGATCGAAGGGACCAGCGCCATCGGCGAGTTGGCCCAGTTCCAGCTCGAGGGTGCGGCCCTGGATCGTGCCCGCACCGTAAGACCAGCGCGCCATGCCGTCGGAACCGTAACCGATCACACTGATGCTCAAGGTGTCGGATTGAGCTTCCATCAAAACCCCAATACCGGGCCCGGCGCCGCCGAACTCACCGCCCTGTTCCGGCCACCAGAAGCCGGTTTCCGGCCTCAGCGCGGCATCGCGTTCAGCACCTCGGTCGTGGTGCAAGTCCAGCAACTGGAAGCCATGCACTTCCGGCATCGCATCGGGGGCGGCGGCGATTTCGTACCGCACCCGATAAACCCCGTTGCGCAACGACGGCAAGGTCCAGGACTGCACGCTCTCGGCCATCGCAGCCGCGAGTCCGATTTGTGGGCTTGTGCATTTTGCCGACGGCAAGGTGGCGCGCAGGGTGATGTCGTTGCGCTCGACGCTCGCCTTGTCGGGCAAGGGCACGCAGCCGTCGGGCCAGCGGTCGCGCACATCCAGCTGCACGCCAGCATTTGCATCGGATTTCGGCGTGCCGATCTCGATTCGTGGCGCCGCATGGGTGAGGTTCGCCGCGCCCAACAGGCCAGCCGACAGCAACAGGATGGTGAAAAAACGAATCATGCGGGCAATGATGCCACAACTGTGCTCGCGGCCCGACGCTCGCCGAACTACGAGGACGACGTCGACCGTGGTCGGTTTCTCGCCGTGCTGGGGCAGGTGGTGCAGGACTTCAACGGGGTGGTGCACGCCTACTGCCTGATGGGCAACCTCTACCATCGGAAAGCAAAAAGCGGGGACGGAAGAAGTTATCCCGGCGAACTTAACTACCTCCGTCCTCTTTTCCGAGGGCTGAGCCTGTCGAAGAATCAGGGTGAACGGTTCGTCGCCATCGGTGGCCCGGAGAACGCGGGAAAGGTTCCTTCAGGTGCCGCAGAACGTATGCAGCACACGCTGCGATGGCTCCGGAGCTCGCATGAAGGACACCGCATCGGGGCCGTCATCGAAAGGCTGGCGTACCGCGGCCAGCATTGCGTCGAAGGGTGCAAGGTCGCCCTGCTCGGCCGCCGCCAGCGCTTCCTCGACGCGATGATTGCGCGGGATCACCGCGGGATTCACTGCGTTCATGCGCTCCATACGTGTCGCGGTCGCGCGCGGCTCACGCGCCAGCCGTGCTTGCCAGCGTGCGAGCCACGCATCGAACGCCGGCGACTTCGGCAATGGATATGCGACTTGCCGTATCGAATCATCCGCCGCAGCTGCGGCCCCCAGCGCGCGGAATACCAGCGTGTAGTCGGCATCCACTGCGTGCATGGCCTCGAGCAGATCGTGCGCCAACACTGCGTCGTCGACTTCTTCCGATGCAAGGCCCAGCTTTGCGCGCATTCCCGCGATCCAATGACGCTGGAACTGCTCCGGAAACGCGTCGATCACGTTGCTCGCGGCCGCTACTGCCGCCTCGCCGTCAGCGTCGATCAGCGGCAGCAGGCATTCCGCAAGGCGCGCTAGATTCCAGCGCGCCAAGTTGGCCTGGTTGCCAAACGCATACCGACCGCCGCGATCGATCGAACTGAAGACCTTGGCCGGATTGTATTCATCGAGGAACGCGCAGGGGCCGTAGTCGATGGTCTCGCCGGAGATCGTGCTGTTGTCGGTATTCATCACTCCGTGGACGAAACCTACGTGCATCCATTGCGCCACCAGCGCGGCCTGACGCTCGGCCACCGCCTGCAACAACGCGAGATACGGTTGCGTCGACGCCGCCAGCGCTGGGTAGTGGCGCGCGATCGCGTAGTCGGCGAGCGTGCGTACGGCTTCAATGTCTTCGCGCGCTGCGAAGTATTGAAACGTACCGACGCGCAGGTGGCTGGCTGCGACCCGCGCGAGCACCGCGCCTGGCACCGGCTGTTCTCGGAAGACGAAGTCGCCCGTCGCCACCGCCGCCAGCGCGCGCGTGGTCGGCACGCCCATCGCATGCATCGCTTCGCTGACGAGGAACTCGCGCAACACCGGGCCGATCGCGGCGCGGCCATCACCACCGCGCGAAAAGCCCGTGGGACCCGCGCCCTTGAGCTGCAGGTCGCGACGCTGGCCGTTCCGATCGATCAGTTCGCCCAGCAGGATCGCGCGACCATCGCCCAATTGCTTCACGAAGTGCCCGAATTGGTGGCCGGCGTAGGCCATCGCGAGCGGCCTGGCCCCGGACGGCAGAATCTTCCCTGCGAGCATTGCGATCGCCCCAGGTAATTGCAGCTGCGCGCCGATTCCCAGTTCGTCGGCGAGTGCGGTGTTCAGCGCCAGCACGCGCGGCGCCGACACCGGTGTAGGGGCCACGGCCTGCCAGAAGTGCCCGGGCAGCTGCGCGTAGGTGTGCTGGAAGGGCAGCGCGGGGGCTGCAGGAGCCGAGTCATTCATTCGAAACAAGGTGGGCTCGAAGAGCGCAGAAAACAACCCGGTAACAGGAGTGCTGTCGGCAGGTCGCTGGCCTCGGCTGCCATGTCCGCTACGTTCGACCTGACGACACCGGTGCGCGTCAAGGGTGTTGTCGCCTCAATCATGCCGCCAGCGGCTGTTTGTTAGATGCTTCCGATTGCGACGTGATGACCGACTTGTTGCCGGGCCGGGCCGGGGAGCGAGCACCGCGCAACGCAGCAATCGGACTGCGCCATAAGTTTCTAGAGGTTCCCTCGGTGTTAACGTGCGACTCCTGTGATTGTTGGCCTGGAGGCCCCCGTGCAGTTCCTGCGGACTCCCGACGAGCGTTTTGATCGATTGCCGGATTTTCCCTATGCGCCGCACTATCTGACCGTCGTCGACGCTGCCAGCGGAGTGGCGCTGCGCATGCACTATGTGGACGAGGGTCCGGCGCAGGCGCCGCCGATCCTGCTGCTGCACGGGGAGCCGTCTTGGTCGTTTTTGTATCGGAAGATGATTCCGCCGCTGCTGACGGCCGGGCATCGGGTGATTTCGCCGGATCTGATCGGCTTCGGACGCTCGTACAAACCCAGCGCGATCGAGGACTATAGCTACCAGCGACACGTGGACTGGATGAGCGCCTTCCTGAAGGTGCTGGACCTTGAGCAAATCGTTCTGTGCTGCCAGGACTGGGGTGGCTTGATCGGTTTGCGCCTGGTGGCGGAGCACGGCCATCGCTTTGACAAAGTGCTCGCTGCTAATACTTTTCTACCGACCGGCGACCACAGCCTGGGCGAGGCCTTCCATCAATGGCGCGACTATGCGCGCAAGGTCGAAGTGCTACCGGTGGGCAATATCGTGGCCCGTGGCTGCATTTATCCACTCACGCCCGAGGAGATCGCCGCCTACGATGCGCCGTTCCCCGACGAGAGCTACAAGGCCGGCGCACGCGCTTTTCCGCAGTTGGTGCCGGCCTCGCCGGACGATCCGGCAGCGGCGCCCAACCGACAGGCCTGGGGCACCTTGATGCGCTGGGACAAACCCTTCCTGACGGCCTTCAGCGATCGGGACCCGATCACCCAAGGCGCCGATGCGGTGCTGCAAAAGCTGATCCCCGGCGCCCAGGGTAGAACCCATCGCACCTTGAACGGCGGTGGGCACTTCCTGCAGGAAGATGTGGGCGTGGAACTGGCGATGGTGTTGTCGGCTTTCGCGCTGGAGGCAGAGCGGTAACGGCGACTTGCACCTATCATTAACGCGTCCAATTACTCCGCGGGAGATTTTCAATATGAGCCAAACCATCGCAGTGATCCGGGGCGACGGCATCGGTCCGGAGATCATGGACGCGACGCTGCAAGTGCTCGATGCGATGCAGCTCGGACTGTCTTACGAATTCGTCGAAGCCGGCCTGAGCGCGCACGAGAAAACCGGCGAGCTGCTGCCGGCAGCCACCATGGACGCGATCCGGCGCCTGCGTGTGGCGCTCAAGGGTCCGCTTACCACCCCGGTGGGTGACGGTTTCAGTTCCATCAACGTGGAACTGCGCAAGCGCTTCGATCTCTATGCCAACGTGCGGCCGGCGCAGAGTTTCCCGAACACCAAATCGCGTTTTCCGATGGGTGTTGATCTGATCACAGTGCGCGAGAACACGGAAGGCGCCTATGGCGCCGAGGGGCAGTCGTTGTCGGCGGATGGCGAGCAAGCGCAGTCGCTGATCCGCACCACGCGCCGCGGTTGCGAGCGCATCGTGCGCTACGCCTTCGAGTTGGCGCGCAAGCAGGGTCGCAAAAAGGTCACCCTGGTGCACAAGGCCAACATCATGAAGACCACGTCAGGTTTATTCCTGAAGGTCGGTCGCGAAGTCGCGGCGGAGTATTCCGACATCGCGTGCAACGAGATGATCGTGGACAACACGTGCATGCAGTTGGTGATGCGGCCTGAGCAATTCGACGTGATCTGCACCACTAATCTGTTCGGCGACATCATCTCCGATCTGTGCGCGGGATTGGTTGGCGGCCTGGGTCTGGCGCCGGGCGCCAATATCGGCACCGAGGCCTCGATCTTCGAGGCGGTGCATGGTTCGGCACCGGACATCGCGGGCAAGGGCATCGCCAATCCCTGCGCCTTGCTGCTTGGCGCAGGCCAGATGCTGGGGCACCTGGGCCGCGAGGACGAGGCCAAACGCCTGCGTGCGGCGATCGTTGCCACGCTGGAAGCGAAAGACGGCTTGACGCCGGACCTCGGCGGCAGTGGGACGACGTCGGGGTTTGCGCGGGCGATTGCGGCGCGCGTCAACGGATAGCCCGCCGCTCGGATCCTGCTCTTCTCCTTCCCCTGCGACGCGGGGGAAGGAGCTACCCTTGCCAGATTGTTTTGAGCCTCACTGCTGCAAGCCTCAGCCGCCCGGCGGGCTGAAACGCGGCTCGTTGGCGGGAATCAGGTTCACGTTCTCGCGCAGGAAACGGCCGCCTTCGGGACCGGCATAGGTCACGTCGAGCAACAGCCGGTTCGGCGGCAACGGGTTCGGGACCGGGCCGGTGTTGGGCGCGGGATCGAACAGGTCGATCGTGATGCTGCCGATGCGCACCTGCGGCAAGGTTGCTGGCAACGTGCAGCTGCGGCAGTAGCCTTGCACCTGCATCACGTCGAACGCCTGACCGGGTGCGTAACTCGGTGTCACCGCCAAGCCCCATCGTGGCTTGCCGGTCGCGTCGGCGTAGTACACACCCACGGCCATGCCGTCGCGCCCGGCGCCCGGCAGGCTCTGCACTGCGAGGCCCCAACCGCCGTCTTCGGCACCGGCGTACCAGACGCTGCTGAATTGGGTGGTGATGGCGGCGTCAGGCGCAATCACTGGCTGCAGGCACCACTGTTGCGGACCGGCGCCGGGTAACTCGAAGCTCATCACGGCGAGCACGCCGGACACGTCGCGCCCCGTGGCCCCATCGAGACAGGCGGGAGAGTTCGCGGCCTGGTTGAAATCGAGCCGGATGCTGCCTTCGAACTCGGCCGAGGCGTCTACGAACGAACGTGGGATCTGGTTCGCAGCGTAGATATTGCGCACCAGGCTGTCGCCGAACTCATTGCGCGCCGCTACGAACACGCCATCGACGAAGCGTCCCAGCGCGGTGAACCATTCCGGTGCGCCGCTCGCATCGTAGGTGTAGAAGCCCATGAAATAGAGGTCAGTGGTGCCGGCGACGCGGCGTAAATCGATGCCGTGGCCGTTGTGCGCCGGATCGAAGTACTGAAGGTCCGGTGGCAGGGAGAACTCGAACGGTGCCTTGGGCGTCGGATCCCAGCCCAGGTCGTACAGCACGTTCTGCGCCAAGCCGAGCGTATGTGGACTGAGTGCAGTCGCGGTGGACGTCATCAACTGGTCGGTGTAGCAGCTGTCGAAGTGGGAGTAAGTCGAACCGGGTTCGATCGGAGCTGGGGCGTGTAGCGGCGAGAAGTTGTTGGGCGCCGGCCGTTCGCAATCGAACGAATTCATCACGCGCGCTCCCGCCAGCGTGATCGGTCCAGCGAACTTCAGCGCACCGGGCAGGACGTTGCCGTTGGTGTCGGAAGTCAGCGCGAGCAAGCGATCGCTCTGGCTCAGGCGCAGGAAGGGTAGGCCCGCGTCGTTGCCGGGCGGAGCCCAGCGCACGTGGCGGCCGTAGATGTCGTCATACCTCGACAGACGCGCGCCCGGGTTGCTGACCAGATTGATCAGGCCGACGAACCCCAGGCCATGGGTGATCTCGTGCATCGCAATCGAGATGAAAGTTGACTGGGCAAACGTCTGGGTGAAGCCATAGTCGAAGCCGCCGAGTCCCGATCCGGGTTGGTCGACCTTGATGTTGTAGGTCGAGAACACTTCGGGCTGATCGCACTGGCCACCGGCGAAACCACAGGTCGTGGTGCCGGCGCGCGCCGCAGCAGGAGCAGCGGCGTAAAGCGTGTGCCGCTGCGGCAGCCAGGGCGCGTGCGATCCGACGCCGACATCAGCGAGAAAAAAGTCACTGGGGCCGGCCTGCGCGAGGGTGAAGCGGCGGCTGGTGTCGCCCACGGCGGGACCGAGGTCGCGCCAGCAGGCATTGATGCGGATCGGCACCGCGGGCTTGAGTTCCGCGGTCAGCAGCCGCGCAGCTTCCTGCATCGCGTTTCTCCGCTGCTGGCCGCGCGTCGTGCCGGTATTGCCGCGCACCGGAGCGACCGCCGTCGAATCGTTCCACGCATTCGGATCGCAAGGTTCGCTGCTGGTGCCGGTGCTGTCGAACACGATCTCGATCGGTGCGATCTGCAGCACATCTTGCAACGCGACTTTTAGCTGCCCACGCGCGACGCCGGTGTCGAAGTTCAATACGCTGATGTACCAGCGCCCCGCACGCAGCGGCAGTTGCGACGCTTCGGTGACAATGACGAACTCATTGCCGCCGGCACTGCTGCCGCGATACTGGGCCTGATCGAATAGCCAGTCGGGGTCGGCGCCGAGTCCGTCGGGCTGACGGTCCGGAATCGGACTGCCACGACGCAGCAGGAAATCGAGGTCGGGCGGCTGACCGGACGCGTTGCGAGAAATCGCGGTAAGGTCGACGCGCATCGTCTTCGCGCCTTGCGGAACGTCGATGTAGAACGCATTGCTGGTGGCCAGTGCGGCGGCATCGAATTCGAACGGCACGCCGGGCTGCAAGGCGATTTCGGGGGCCGCGTTTGCACCGGTCGCGGCACAGGCGAGGATCCAGGTTGCGACCTGTCGCAGAGCGCTCATCGCTGGGCCTCCGGCTTCGCGGCCGTGGCCTTCGCGTCGGCGTGACGATGCCGGACGTCATCGCAACTCACGTGCAAGCGCCCATCGGCATCGATCTCGCCCTGCATCTCGGCCATCACCGGCGCGGGCAGGCGCGGCATCGGTGCGGGTTTCTCCACGCGCGACGATTTGCTGAGGTTTTTTGCGCGTAGCGGTACGAACTCGGGCTGCGGTGCCGCTGCCGCCGGTGTCCCCATCGCGCTGACCGCGAGCAGCGCGGCGCAGGCCAGGCGCGAGGAAATCGATGCAATTCGGGACATGGTGTGGGCTCGCAGAAGGCGGGTACCGGACACGACGCATAGTCGGCGCAGGTGTGACCGGATCACCATTCTAGCCGAGCACCCCGTCTGACCGTTCGCGCCAGAAATGCTGCAACACGGTGAGCGTGCCCAGACCAGGTCGATAGCCGTATCGCAGGGCGCCGTGCACGTAGTCGCAAGCCAATCGACAGGACTCGGCCGGGCGCATGCCGAGCGCCAGATTCGCCGCGATGGCCGACGACAGCGTGCAGCCGGTGCCGTGGCCTTCGACCGCCAGACGCCGATGGGTGAATCGCAGGGTCTGGTCGGCATCGCAATACAGATCGAGAAGCTTTTCATCGGCGTTGACGAGCGGAATATGCCCTCCCTTGAGAAGCACCGCGCGCGGACCCAACCGTCGCAGCGCTTGCGCGGCCTCTGGCATGTCACGCTGATCCCGGATACGGCTGCCGAGCAGGACTTCGGCTTCGGGCAGGTTGGGCGTGAGTACGTCGGCCAGCGGGAGCAGTTGCATGCGCAGCGCCGCA
>JBKJTK010000401.1:0-4792 GCA_046590875.1 Chiayiivirga sp. | reverse complement strand
ATTTCGACGACCAGGACGATGTGTCTTCCCACGACTCATCGTCCTGGTCGTCGAAATCGTCGGGCGATTCTTCGGCGCGCGCGTCGTCCAATGCGGAATCGATGCGCGCCTCTACGCGGGCACCGGGCAATGCGAGCGCGCTCACGAGGCCGCACGCAGCGGCAAGAAACGTCCGTCGTCCAGCTTGTTGACTCATGGCTGCCTCCGGCGCTGGTTGCGCCCATGCGCCTGACGCTACGTGTCCGCGCCAGTGGCGTCAACAACCGAGTTACGGATCAGCAGCGCGCGGATGCGCCACCTCAGAGCCGAGTTTCGCCTCGATGAGGCGAGCCTCCTCGGCGCCTTCATCGAACTGGTTCCTCGATCTTTTCTGCCAACGCACTCTCACCGCCGACAAACTACTGTGTGCCTCTGGCACTTTCAGACTGACGATCAGCGTCAGAGCGTCGAGGCTGGGCTCCATGACCTACGCCCTAAGTCAAAGATAGGAAAGTCCTTGCCCTGCAAATCGTACGCCGCTTCTCGGTGCATTCGGAGGAGCCAAAGTTGACGTTCAACCCCCCGCAGGAATTTCACGGCAACCCCCAATCACTACTTGGCCGCCTCCGTCAGGCTCCTCATTTGCCAGGAAGCCCTCGCCACCCTTCGTCCACCAGGTCAGCTTGCCGTCGCTGGCTTTTTCGCCGTTGCCATGTCGTTCAACTGGAAAGGTCAACCAGTACAGAACCCGCGAACATTCGGTCCGCGGTTTCGATAGGGAAGCCCGCCGTTTCCAATCGGCGCTAGCCAGTCACCAACTTCAGACCGACTCGTCCTCGGCGGCTTCGGCTAAGCTGCGATCAAGGACCATCGCGTGTGACGGCCGCCTGATCGAGAGCCGTCCCTGCCCTACCCCCGACAACAATCCCAAATCGGGCGTCTCCGCGTATTAAAACGCGGGATTTTCAAGCGAGCCGAGACAAGCGTCGTCGGCCTGATCACCCCTCAAACCCGTTACCGAAGATTCGCGTGTCGCTCACGGTGTCGAGCGTCGAGTCCGTGTTGTTGGCAGGCGCCGGATTCTGGTACGGCGCAGACACCGAGATCGTCGCGACCGTGACGAGATCGGTGCCTACCGCCGTCCCGGCAGGCACGTCGGCGCTGATCAGGTACCGCACGCCTCTGCCCGCGGCGATTGCGATCGCGTGCGAGGGAGCGCCGCTGCCGCTGGCCGGGCACAATGAGCCCGCCTCAGCCACGCAGGTCCAGGTCACGTTTGTCAGCACCGGCGGCAGGCTGAAGACGAAGTCGGCGGAGGCCACGTTGGTGGCGACGCTGAGGTTGTTGACCGCGACCTCGTACGTGATGCGTTGTCCGGGGACGGGCGTGCTCAATGTTTGAGTCCCAACCGCGAGGTCAACCGGAATCAATTCGTTGTCGGCAACGTTCACCACGACGTTGGCGATGCTGACGCTGGCATAGCCGCCGCCGCTGGCGCTGTGTGTAATCGTGCCCGTGTGCGCGCCCTCGAAGATGACGTCGTCGACGGCGGTCACCGTCACGGGCTTCGGTACGTTCCAGTCCACCGACGAGAAACTCACGCTGGCCGTCGTGGCGATCTGGGCGTCGGGCGCGATCGCGATCGTCACGTCCGCCGTCGGCTGCGAGGTCAGCACCAGTGTGTAGCTGTCGGTGGCGCCGCCTTCGGCGACGTCGGTGCTGCCTCCGCTCTGTGCAATCGTCACGCCGGTGCTGTCGTTGTCGGTGACGTTTGCCACCACATTGGCGATCGTCACTCCCGTGTAGCCGCCGCCGGTGGCGCTGTGCGTGATCGTGCCGGTATGTGCGCCCTCGGCGATCGCGTCGTTTACAGCGGTGACGGTCACGGTCTTCGGCGTGTTCCAGTCGAGCGTCGTGAACGTCAGGCTCGGTGTCGGCAACGTCGTGAGCTGCGCATCGGGGCTGAGCGTGACGGTGACATCGCCGCTGGGCTGTGAGTTCAGCACCACCGTGTAGCTGTCGGTGGCAGCGCCTTCGGTGACGTTCGTGGTGCCGCCACTCTGTGCGATGGTGACGCCCGCGGGCCCGGCGCAGCCGCCCAATCCTGCGGTGCAGATCGCGGCCGGCAAGGTCGCCGTGAGGCGCGTGCCCGGCGCGAGGTTGGCGTTGTCGAGCGCGAATTGGGTGAAGGTAGCGCCGGTCGCTGCCGCCTGCACGCCGATCGTCGAGCCGACAACGTTGGCGGACGGACCGACACCGGTCAGTAGGTACACGAAGTCGAAGACGTTGGAATTTTCGTGCAGCACGATCGCGGCCCGATTGTTGTTGGTCGTGACCGCGCCGTCGCCGCGGATGCGACCACGCCATTCGATGATCCATTGCCGGTTTGGCGCCACGCCTTCGAGCTTGGTGTAGATGCCCGCGTCGGGCGCGGCGCCGGCGGGGCCATCCATGCGCCAGTCGTCCCATTGCAGGAAGAGCGTGGGCGCAGCCCCGGGGAATTCGTCGTTGGAGGTGCCACCGGGGTTCGCCCCCGGGGTCGGGAGAGCCAGATTGGCGGGATCGTTGGCGCCTTGCGAGTTGCGGAACTGCAGGTTGCCGTTGGAGCTCGCGCGCAGCGTGGTGCCGCCCGCAAAGCTGGTGCCGTAAAGCGAGAAGTTGAAACCCGCGGGCACGACCAGACTCACCAATGCATCGTCCAGCGAACTGCCAGCCAGTAGCACGCCGTCGTTGGGGAGCGTGGCGCCGCTGGAGGCGGTGAACACGTAGTTGGTGGCGGCCGGCTGGCCGATCGCCAGCGTCATGGGCGAAGACACCGGCGAGCCACCGGCGCCGCTATAGCTGACTGACAGCGTCGTGGCGATATTGGAGAAGCACGTGGCGGCGGCGCCGGTGCTGACTTCGTACGGCGTGAGGCTGGTGCGGGTCTCACCGGGCGGGATGTTCGGGAACGCGGCAGTGGCCTGCGTGATGGTGACGTTCGGCGTTGAGGTCGCCAGCGTCGCGCTGACGCCGGCGGCGGTGGTGTTGCCGTCGTTGCGCAACTGCACGCTGACCTGGTTGCATTCGTTCGGCTCGATCACCGCGTTGCCGCTGACGACCTGCGATGCGACGACCGCCATGATGATCTGCGGCGCGCCGATGTTGAGTGTGAACGCGCGCGCCTCGCGCGCGCCGCAGCTGTCCTGCGTCTGCGCGGTCACGGTGTAGCTGCCGAGCGTCGTCGCGCCGGTGGTCGCCACCGTCACGGTGCCATCGGCCGCGATCGTGATCGTACCGCCGCCGGGCAGGCTGGTCGGAGACACCGTGACCGTCGCCAGGTTGCCATCGGCGTCGGCCACCAGCGCGTTCGGTGCATTCGGGCGCGTCGCGCTCTGGGTCATGTTCAGCACGGGATAGGTGCCGAGGGTCGGCGTGCGGTTGCTGCCGACGTTGACGTTGACGCTGGCGGTGCTGACGGCGCCGGTGGTGTCGGCGACGCGCAGCAATACCGGGTAGACCTTGCTGCCGCTCGTGGGCGCCACCAGGGTGCACGCGGCGGTGGCCGACAACGTGACGCTGCCGTTGGTGTTCTGCGCGCTGACGGTCAGCTCGGACGGTGCGTTGCCGACACTGACGGCGAGTGCGGAGGCAACATCCTGCAAGTCGCTGATGGTTGCCACCACCGAGCTCGCGGTCGGACTGCCCTGGCGCGTCGTGACCGACCCGCTAACGTTGATCGTGGGCGGCGTGTTGCCGGTCGTCGTGATGATGAAATCGGTGTCGGACACGTCGAAGAAGATGTTGCCGACCGCGTGCACCCGGACGCGCGCCTGCGCCGTCGCCAGGCCTGCCGGCAGGGTGACGCTTTGCGAGCCATCGTTGGGCGTGCTCGCGAGCAGCTCGATTGGGAACGTGGCGCCGCCGTCGGTCGACAACGTGATGCGAACATTCGCGGCGTTGATGCTTCCGCCCGCGGTTCCCGAAACATTCCAGTCCACGATCGTGGCCGTACCCGCTGCCAGGCTGACCGCCGTGTTCGGCGCCGTCACTGCGAACGGGCCCGCCGTGTTATCCAGCGTGATCGCGGTGCTGGCCTCGTTGGTGCCGCCGCCTCCGGCGCGGTTGTCGCGCGCGGTGACGCGGAAATTCAAAGTGCGGCTGACGTTGGGCAACACCTCGCCGGTGAAGAAGTTCGGCGCGGCTGTGCCGGGAAGCGCAGCGGTGCCGGGTGGCACGTTGGCATTGGCGAGAATCCAGCGCCAGCTCGGAAATGTGCGCGAGGCATCGGTCGTCGGGCTGAATGAGCGGAACATCGGGCCGGTGCCGACGGTCGCGTCCAGCACGCCTTCGGCGTTTGCGGCGCCGAGGTCGAACTGCTCCCAGAGGTAGGTCAGCAAATCGCCGTCGCCATCCAAGCCCGACGCAGTCAGCGTGAACGGCGTACGGCCGGGAACGGTGAAGGCCGCCGGCGTCGTGACCGTCGGCACCGTGTTGCCGGTAATGGAGAGCGCGCCACAACTCCCTCCGGTGGCCGGGTTGGTGGTGAAGAAGAGGATCTCGTTCAAGCTGACCCGATGGAAATAGTCCTCGCTGTTCGGCTGCAGGTCGTCGCCGCCGCAAATGCCGGCGTAGGCCTGGATCGTGATGCCGCTGCCGGGCTCGTACGCAGTTGTCGCTGAGCGGTTTGCCCCGGCGCAGTTGAGGCCCGACCCGTTGAACGTGTGGTTGCCGTCGAACTGGTGTCCCATGTCGTGCGCGACGTAGTCCACGGCGAAGCCATCGGTGATCGGCGCGCCCGAGCCGGTCAGGCCGCGCGCCTTGTTGGTCGCGT
>JBKJTK010000387.1:0-3045 GCA_046590875.1 Chiayiivirga sp. | reverse complement strand
AGTTCCTTCTCGTTGTTGGAGGTGATGACGATGATCGGGCGATGTCGCGCACGCACGGTTTCGCCGGTCTCGTAGACATGGAATTCCATGCGGTCGAGTTCGTGCAACAAGTCGTTGGGGAACTCGAGGTCAGCCTTGTCGATTTCGTCGATCAGCAGCACCACGCGCACCTCGCTGTCGAACGCTTCCCACAGCTTGCCGCGTTTTATGTAGTGGCGCACGTCCTGCACGCGCGGATCGCCGAGCTGCGAATCGCGCAGCCGGCTGACGGCGTCGTACTCGTACAGACCCTGATGCGCCTTCGTCGTCGATTTGATGTGCCAGGCAAACAGCGGCGTGCCGAGCGCGAGCGCCATTTCCTCCGCGAGCAGGGTTTTACCGGTACCCGGCTCGCCTTTTATAAGCAGCGGCCGCTGCAGGGTGATGGCGGCGTTGACCGCGAGCGTGAGCTCGTCGGTGGCGACGTAGCGTTCGGTGCCTTGGAATTTCATGCCCGGATTCCCGCGAGGACTGGCGCCGATGGTACGACGTCCGCTTCGAGCAGGGCGTCGATAGTGGGCCGATCCGGTAGCATGCCGGTCCTGACGTCCCGACGATGCTGCGCTCCGCGTTCGATAGGGTGAGTCACACTCCTGTGCGTTCCCCGTTTTGGCCGGCACGTCGCTTCCCGCGTTGCGTCCGCCCGATTCCCCATTTCTAACCGAGGTTCCCTCATGCGCCCTTCCCCGATTTTCCTCGCGCTGGCCGCTGCCATCGCCCTGCCGTCCACCGGACTTGCGGCCGAGAACGCGACGCTGGCCGAGGTCGCACGCTATGCCGACCAGTTGTTGCACCGGACCTATGCCGACAAGGGTCCCGGCGCAGCGGTGCTGGTGACGCGTGGCGACGAGGTGCTGTATCGCGGCGCGATCGGCATGGACGATATCGCTGCAAAGGACGCGCTCAGCGCCGACGATCGCTTCCGCATCGGTTCGGTCACCAAACAGTTTTCGGCGGCCGCGGTGCTGAAACTGATCGAAGAGGGAAAGATCGCGCTGGAAGATCCACTCAGCAAGTACGTGAAGGATTTTCCGAACGGCGACAAGATCACCGTGCACCAGTTGCTCGATCACACCTCGGGCGTGAAGAGCTACACCGGCATTCCTGGCGTGATGGAAGGACCGATCCAGAAGGACGTCACCACCGCGCAGTTGATCGACAGTTTCAAAAATGAAAAACCGGATTTCGCGCCGGGCGAGGGCTGGCTCTACAACAACTCAGGTTACGTCCTGGTCGGCGCGGTGATCGAGGCCGCGAGTGGCCAACCCTGGTACGCGTATCTGCACGAGACCTTCTTCCTGCCGCTGGGCATGAAGCACACCGGTTGTGGTTGCGATGCGAGGGTTGCCGCGCAGCAGGTGGACGGTTACAGCTTCGATGGTGACAAGGCGGTCGCGCCCAAGGTGCTGAGCATGACCCAGCCGCACGCCGCTGGTGCGCTCGTCTCCACGGTCGACGACCTGCAACGCTGGAACCGCGCCCTGCACGAGGGCAAGGTACTCAAACCCGAGAGCTATCGCCTGATGACCACGCCGGCGGGCAAGGCGCTCGAAGCCAAATACGGCTTCGGCCTGTTCGCCGATAGCGTGCGCGGCCGGCCCTCGCTCGGCCACGGCGGCGGCATCTTCGGTTTTTCGACGATGCTGAGCTACGTGCCGGGAGCGGACGTGAGCGTTGTGGTGCTGCAGAACGCCGATGGCGGGCGTGACGGCAAGGAAGGTCCGGAAGAACTCGCGCGCCGCCTCACCGCCGTGGCGCTCGGCGATCCGTATCCCTCACCGAAGCCGATTGCGGTCGAAGCCGAGGCGCTGAAGGCACTCGAAGGGGTGTACCGCGTCGATGCGAGCACCTCGCGCACGTTGCGGGTCGTCGACGGTGCGCTGACCTCGCTGCGCACCGGCAGTTCGGTGTCGAAGCTGATTCCGATCGGCAAGGACGAATTCCTGTACGAGGACGGCTTCAACCGCTTTACGGCGGAACGCGATGCCGCCGGCAAGGTGACCGGCATGCGCTTCTTCGCGATGGGTGAAGGCCCGGGCGAGATTGCCACGCTCACCGCCGATCCGCTGCCGGCCGAACGCCAGGGGATCGCGCTCGACGCGGCAGCCCAACAGCGGCTTGCGGGCGATTACGACGGCATGGGCGAGACCTTCCGCGTCTTTCTCGAAGGTGGGGTGCTCAAGGCCAAGCTCGGTGGTCAGCCCGCGCTGCAGATCCACGCCGAGTCGGCGAGCAAGTTCTTCCTGACCGAGGTCGACGCCGCGCTCGAATTCGCCCCGGCAGAAGGTCCGGCCCAGACCCTGACTCTGCATCAGGGCGGCCAGGTGATCGAGTTCAAGCGCAAGCCCTGATTCCGGCCGCGCCCGCGCGACGTTCGCGTCGCGCTGGCCCGGCCCGGCGCCGCTGCCTACAATCGCTGCGTGCCTGTGACTCCTCTAGGTCGGACCCGATGTCATTGCTTATCCAATTGCGCGCTCTGCTGATCGACACGCGGATCGCGTTGCGCGCCGGGCTGCCCGGGTTCGACGAGGACCCGCTGCGGGCGAGGATGGAGCAGGCGATCCGCGAGATCAGCGAGTACGTGATGCCTCCGGCCGCGGCCAATACCAAGACCACCGCGCAGCAGGTGGCGCTAGCCTGGCAGACGGTCAGTCGTGGTCTCAAACTCTCGCACCCGGAACTTTACGACGAACTGGGTGCCAAGGTCATGATCCTGCTCAACGAGCGCGAGCTGGTCGAACCGGTCACCGAGTTGTTGCAGCTGGAGGCGCAGGTGAAGCAGCTGGAGGCCAAGCAAAAGTCGGTGCAGGCCCGGCTCGCGGAGCGGGACAAAAACGCCGGTGAGGCCAGGGTCAGGCTGGAACAGCTTTATCAGGCCCTGGCCACGGTTGTGCCGCAGGCGGATGGCGCGCCGGATGAACAGGGCCGTGCGTTGCAGCGTATCGAGGCGCTTGCCGCCCAGGCACGCGTGCCCCGTGCGGCGTCGGGACGCGCTTCCGCCCCCGC
>JBKJTK010000338.1:0-3649 GCA_046590875.1 Chiayiivirga sp. | reverse complement strand
GCCAGCAAGGACAGCACGGTCTTGTGCACCAGATGCTGGGCGAACAGGTTGTCGACGAACACCACGCCGCTCAGCAGCGCCAGGGTCAGCAGGGCAAAGCCCGCCGCGATCAACTGGAACAGCAAGGCCTCAATCAGGGTCAGGGGCGGAAAGGCGCGCAACACCGTGGCGAACTGGCGTCGGCGCAGGGCACGCTCCTGGAGCCACAACATGATCGCGACCAGGGCGGCGAGGCTGAGCGTGGCGTAAGCGAGCAGGGCGAGCCACGCGTGCAGATGGATCTGCCAGCTCAGCGTGCTCGTGCTTGCGGCAGACACGCCTCGCAAGACGTAGACGAGGTGGCAGCCGGCCGCGACCGGATACACGACCAAGCCGAGCGCCGCCATCGCGGGTCGCGCCAGGCTCAGCAGCGCGCACAACAAGGCGACGCCCAGGCCTACCAGCGAGAGTGCGGCGAAGAAATGCAGATCCAGGCCGCGAGCGGTCACCCCGTAGTCGAACAGCGCCGCGATATGCGCCAGCGTGCTACCGAGTGCGAACAGGCCTGCCGCGAGCTGCAGGCGCTGCCGATGCACAGGATCGGTGGCCTTGAGGCTGTGCGACAAGAGCGCAAACGAGAACAGATAAAGAGCAACAGGTATCAACGCGGGCATCGGCCAAGTGTGGCATAGCGTCTGCACTCGGCAAACGCCCATCCGAGCCCGAAACCACGCTGGGCTATACTCCGCGCCCCGTTTCCCACCGCGTCCGCCCCATGTTCGAGTCCCTGAGTTCGCGCCTGTCGTCCACGGTCCAGCGCCTGCGCGGCCGCGGTCGATTGACCGAAGAGAACATCCGCGAAGCCACCCGTGAGGTACGTATTGCGCTGCTGGAAGCCGACGTCGCGCTACCGGTGGTGCAGGCGGTGATCGAGCGCATCAAGGTGCGGGCGGTCGGGCAAGAGGTGTTGAAGTCGCTGACGCCGGGCCAGGCACTGATAAAAGTGGTCCGCGACGAACTGACCGCGGTGATGGGCTCGGCGGCGTCGGATTTGAATCTGAATGTACCGGCGCCTGCGGTGATCCTGATGGCCGGCCTGCAAGGCGCGGGCAAGACCACCACCGTCGCCAAGCTCGCCAAGCACCTCAAGGAACGCCGCAAGAAAAAGGTGATGGTGGTCAGCGCCGACGTCTACCGTCCGGCCGCGATCGAGCAGCTGCGCACCCTGGCCGAACAGGTCGACGTGCTGTTTTTTCCATCCACTGCCGATCAGAAACCAGTCGACATTGTGCGCGCCGCGATCGCGGATGCGCGCAAGTCCTACGCCGACGTGCTGATCGTCGACACCGCGGGGCGGCTCGCGATCGACGCCGCGATGATGGCTGAGATCCAGGCCCTTCACGCGGCCATCAATCCGGTGGAAACCCTGTTCGTGGTGGACGCCATGACCGGACAGGACGCCGCCGTTACCGCCAAGGCCTTCGCCGAAGCGCTGCCGCTCACCGGCGTGGTGCTGACCAAGACCGACGGCGACGCCCGCGGCGGCGCGGCACTGAGCGTGCGCTACATCACCGGCAAGCCGATCAAGTTCATCGGCGTGGGCGAGAAGCCTGATGGGCTGGATGTGTTTCATCCCGACCGTATCGCCAGCCGCATTCTCGACATGGGTGATGTGCTGTCGCTCGTCGAGCAGGTCGAACAGCAAGTCGACAAGGACAAGGCGCAGAAGCTCGCGGAGAAGGTCGCCAAGGGCAAGAAATTCGACCTCAACGACATGCGCGACCAGCTCGAACAGATGCAGAACATGGGGGGTCTGGCAGGGCTGATGGACAAGTTGCCCGGCATGGGCCAGATCCCGGACAAGGTGAAATCGCAGGTCACCGGCAAGGAAGTGCCGCGCATGATCGCGATGATCGGTTCGATGACGAAGAAGGAACGCCGACATCCGGCGCTGCTGAACGGCTCAAGGCGCGCGCGCGTCGCCAAGGGATCCGGCACCACACCGGCCGACGTCAATCGCATGCTCAAGCAGTTCATGCAGATGGAGAAAATGATGTCCAAGCTCTCCGCCGGCGGCATGAAGGGCCTGATGCGCGGGATGAAGGGCATGATGGGCGGGCGTGGCCCAGGCGGGATGGGCGGCATGCCGTTCGGCTGATCCTGACTTTCGGCTCGTTCCTCGCCGGCCCGCACTCCGTCTATGGACCCCGGCAGGCCGGCAGACGGTTGATTTGCCGGAGGATTTCCCTTCGGGCGAAAACCTGACTATACTTCCCGGCTATCCGCGCCGGCTCGCCGTCGCTTTAGCTTTCCCAGAACTACAGAGACAAGCACAACCATGGTCAAGATCCGCCTGGCCCGCGGCGGCGCCAAGAAGCGCCCCTTCTACCACATCGTCGTGACCGACCAGCGCAACAAGCGCGACGGTCGCTCGATTGAACGCGTGGGCTTCTACAACCCGGTCGCCCAGGGTGCGGAAGTCAAACTGCAGCTCGACACCACCCGCGTCCAGCATTGGATCGGCAATGGTGCGCAGTTGACCGACAAGGTCCGCGTGCTGTTCAAGCAAGCCTCGGCACCGGCTCCGGCCGCGGCCTGAGTTCGACCGACGTCCGGGCATGAGCGGCGAACGCCGCATCTTGCTCGGCAAGATCGTCGGAGTGTTCGGGGTGAAAGGCTGGGTGAAACTCCAGTCCCACACCGAACCGCGCCGTGCCCTGTTCGACTATCTGCCCTGGACCTTGCGACAGCGCGAGGTCGAACGCGATATCGCCGAGATCGAAGGCCGCGAGCAAGGCCGCGGCCTCGTTGCGCATCTGCCCGGCATCGACACCCGCGAACTGGCAGAAACCCTGATCGGCACGGAAATCTGGGTCGAGCGCGACGCGTTGCCCAAGCCCCGCAAAGGCGAGTACTACTGGGTCGATCTGGAAAACCTTGCGGTGCAGACCGTGGCAGGCCTGTCGCTGGGTCGCGTGTCGCACGTTTTTGCGACCGGCGCCAATGACGTATTGGCGGTGCGCGACGGTGAACGCGAGCGGCTCGTTCCGTTTCTGACCGACGATGTGATCAAGCGTGTCGATCTCGACGCCGGCCTGATCGTGGTCGATTGGGATCCGGATTTTTGAAGTGGATAGCGCTTGCTTGTGACCCGTCATCCCCACCTTCGCGGGAATGACAATAGAGGGAGGATCGGACCATGCGCATTGACGTCCTGACCCTGTTCCCCGAATTCATCCGTGACAGTGCGGCGCTGGGCGTGGTCGGTCGTGCGCAACAGCGCGGCCTGCTGCGGGTCGAAACCTGGAATCCGCGCGACCATGCCGAGGGCAGCTACCGCCGCGTGGACGAACGCCCGTTCGGTGGCGGTCCGGGCATGGTGATGCTGATCGAGCCGCTGCGCGCCGCGCTGAACGCGGCCCGTGCAGCGACATCGGAGCCAGCACGCACGATTTATCTGAGTCCCCAAGGCGCGCGTCTTACCCAGCAGCGGGTCCGCGATCTGGCCGTCTTGCCGCGCGTGATTTTGCTTTGCGGCCGCTACGAGGGCGTCGACGAACGCCTGTTGCAACGCGAGATCGATGAGGAGCTTTCCATCGGTGATTACGTGTTGTCGGGCGGTGAGCTTGCGGCGGCGGTGCTGATCGATGCGATCGGACGATTGCAGGAA
>JBKJTK010000295.1:0-2827 GCA_046590875.1 Chiayiivirga sp. | reverse complement strand
CGGGGCCAGTACATACAGGGACGTCGGCGAAGGTGCGGCCTTCGTCTATTTTGGTGGCCCCGGCGCCTTTGACGCCGCTGCCGACGCGCAGCTCGAAATCAATCAGAGTTTTGCGTTCCTTGGCGAAAGCGTGGCCGGCGCCGGCGATGTCAATGGTGATGGCTTTGCCGACGTCATCATCGGGGCCAAGAACTACAGCAACGACGGCCAGAACAGTCAAGGCGCGGCCTTAATCTATTTCGGCGGCGCCGGTGCGTTTAACCTCTTCGCAGATGCGGTAGTGGGGCCGAACCAGTCCGGTCCGAATTTTGGAGTAAGCGTTGCCGGCGCCGGCGATGTCAACGGCGATGGCTTTGCCGACGTCATTGTGGGTGCCGACGGCTACGACAACATCCAGTCCGACGAAGGCGCGGCCTTCATTTACCACGGCACGACCCGAGGCCGGCCAGTGCTGGCGGGTCAGTACCGCGGCGATGGCAGCACGCTGGTGCAGCCTTGGGGGCTGTCGCAACAAGCGGATGGTTTCGTGGTGGCGATACAGGCCACCAGCCCGCGCGGGCGCGAGCGCGCCCGCTTGCAGGTGGAGGCCTGTCCCAACGGCGTCGCCTTTGGTTCGCTGCTGTGCGATACCCGTAGCACCAGCAGCTGGACCGAGATCGGCGCCAACCCGCTGGGCACCACCTTGGCGCTGCCCCTGACTGGGCTCACCGTGAACCGCGCCTACCACTGGCGCGCCCGTGTGCTGTACGCCCCGCTCACCGTCACCAGCGCCGGCATCGCGTCGCCACCCAATCCACCGGCCGGTCCATGGCGCCGTCTCTACGCGAATGCCGACGTCGCCGACATCCGCACGAACACGCCAACGCCTTCGAGCCCACTCATCTTCGCAAACGGATTCGAGTAGCAGAAGGCGCACCGCTTGCGACCACTGAATTGCCCGTCTTTAGTAAACGGCTCGGTGTGGACATTTTGCGGAGCCTAAGGCGAACGGCTGCTTTTGGCCGAGTGGCGACCTTCGGCCCGAAGCAGACATCGATCCGGTGATTGCGCGTCAGCTTGCTGCAGCAAATCCCTCGCAGAGAACTTCAATTGGGGCCGCCTGCTTGGAAAGCGGCCTTGAACCGCTTTACGATCCAGTTTGAAGAGCGGATGCAAGCGAGCTAACCAAACCCCGTTTACACAAAATCCCGCACACCCTCACATCTACCTGCACTACGCGTTTGACCTGTGGGCCAGGCAGTGGCGACAACGTCACGCGCAAGGTCGCATGATCGTGGTGCGTTATGCCGATGACATCGTGCTCGGGTTTGAACACCGAGCCGATGCCGATGCGTTTCGTGCCGCGATGAGCGAACGGTTGGCGGTATTCAAGCTCACCCTGCACCCGGAGAAAACCCGGATGCTCGAGTTTGGACGCTTCGCCAAATCCGCGCGTGTCTGGCGTGGCGAAGGAAAACCGGAGACGTTCACCTTTCTCGGCTTCACGCACATCTGTGCCGAAGACCGAGCCGGACGCTTCCAGTTGCAACGACGCTCGCGTCGGGATCGCCTGCGGGCGACCCTGGCGCGGGTCAAACTGCTGCTCAAGCGGCGCATGCACTGGTCGATACCCGAACAAGGGCGTTGGCTAGCGCAAGTCGTGCGTGGCTGGTTTGGCTATCACGCGGTGCCCACCAACTTCCGGGCGCTGGATGCGTTCCGGCATCACGTCGTTGCACTCTGGCGACGGACTTTGAATCGACGCAGTCAGAAAGCCAACGCCCGATGGGATCGCATGACCCGCCTCGCGACCGACTTCTTGCCTGCTGCACGCATCAGCCATCCGTGGCCGAGCGTGCGCTTTGCCGCCAATCACCCAAGGTGGGAGCCCGGTGCGTCAATCACGCCCGCCGGGATCTGTGCGGGGGGCGTGCCGTGAGGCGTGTCACTACCGCGATCAGGATCGGTGGGACCGGCGAAAGTTAGGAGTGCGAGATCCTACGGAGCATAGGGAATTCAAACGCCCTTTCCGGGCAGTCTGTGCAGTAGGCGGGGCGGCGCAAGCGGCGGTTTGGCTCGGGCTGGCTGTGGTTGGAGCGCCACCACAGAGCATTCGGGCGGGTTGATGGGTGTTCGGTCGCGCCGGTCGCGGCGATTTGCCGCCGGTTGCCGACAGCGGGCCGGGTGCGGCCCTGCGAAATTGTGGTGGCATGGGGTTGGGTGGCAGGTTCTCCTTCAGCGAGGGGCCCCAGCGGGGCGTCACCGTCAATGGTTTCATCAAGGGGTCATGCGAAAGAAAACAACCTTACGCAAAGCGTCGCGGATGGTAGTGGCGACGCGATTTGCATGGAAGCAGCGCCGGCGTACGAGTATATCCAGCCGACTGAATCGCCCCGGGATTCGTGCAGGCTATTCGGTTTGACTCTGGCAACTAACGGATCGTGGGAGGTTCGAAGGCTGGGCATGCGCGTCTCCGGCGGGGAGAGGTTGAACGGCGGCACCAGCCCGGTGCGAGTGCGACCTTGCAAGCGTTGAATTCGGAATATGGAGGCGTAGGCTGCCGCCTGAAGGGGCTTTGGAATTACCATCCTCTTTCCAAATAGCAGCAGCGCATGGCCGGAGGAAACGCATGCTTACCAACGATGAAGGTGCGCGACAACGTGAACTCGACGGCCAACACCTCGTCGATAGCCTGCCGGAGGCCGCCTACGACGATATCGTCATGCTGGCCGCGCTGATCTGCGATGCGCCGATCGCGCTGGTGACGCTGATCGACCGGGATCGCCAGTGGTTCAAGGCCAGTACCGGTCTCGATGACACCGGTTCGCGCCGCGACGAGGCCTTCTGC
>JBKJTK010000293.1:0-2999 GCA_046590875.1 Chiayiivirga sp. | reverse complement strand
CGCATGCCGCTGTCGTCTGAACTCGCACACGAAGTCGAACGCAGGTTCGCGGACGGGGCGCCTTCATCGGAGATGCGCGCCGTCTCACCGCTGCTGCAGTTGCAGCAGCGCTTGTCGGCGTTGCCCTCGCCTGACCTGCTGCTGGTGGAGACGATAAACGCGCGCGAGGGTCGCCACCTATTCGTGTATCCGTTCGCAGGCCGGCAGGTGAACGAAGGGCTCGCTTCGCTGCTGTCGCTGAGGTGGGGCCGGATCTTCGCCAACAGTTTCAATTTTGCCGCCAATGACTATGGATTCGTGCTCTCCCCCGCCATCGACGTCCAAATCGACGTGGACACACTGCGAGCATTGATGTCGCCTGACGGGCTACTCGACGACCTGCGCGAAAGCCTCAACCTGGGGGAGCTCGCGCGCCGCCAGTTCCGCGAGATCGCGCGCATTGCCGGCCTGCTACCGCCCTCGCTGCCCGGACGCACGCCGCGTTCGACGCGGCAGCTGCAGGCATCGAGCGGGTTGATCTTCGACGTGCTGCAACGCTATGACCCCGGGCACCTGCTGCTGGCGCAGGCCGAGCGCGAAGTGTTCGCGACACAACTGGAGGTTTCGCGACTGTTCGACACTCTGCAATCGTGCTCGCGCCGCAGGCTGGCGCTGCACGCTCCGCGCAGCCTGACACCGCTGTCGTTTCCGCTGTGGGCCGAAAGCCTCCGCGGCCAGCTCAGCACCGAGGACTGGAAGACGCGCGTCAGCCGCGCCGCGGAGCAGCTCGAGAAGAAGCATGCCCTCTAGCGTGCGGATCGAGCTTCAAGGCGAAACGGTCGAACTGCATGGCGACCGCGCGCTGTATTGGCCGCGCCTGCAGCGCCTGCTGATCGCAGACCTGCACTTGGGCAAGGCCGACGTGTTCCGCCGCGCGGGCATCGGCTTGCCGCGCGGTGGCACCGCGCATGACCTGCTGCGGTTGTCGTCGTTGATCGACACGACACGCGCTCAAGCGGTGTGGATTCTGGGTGACGTGCTGCATGGCGCCGCGCCAGAAGCCGCATGGCGAATCCCGTGGGAAACGTGGCGGGCACGACATCGCGACGTCCACGTTGCCGCGTTGAACGGCAACCATGATCGCGCGTTGGCGAAGGCCGGACTCAACATCCAATTGCTTGGCCCAGGCGTCGAAGACGCTATGTTCGCGTTACGCCATGAACCGCATGCGCACAGTTCATCGCACGTCATCTGCGGGCATCTGCATCCGGTAATCGCACTCCCCGGCATTCGGAGGCGCTTTCCCTGCTTTTGGTCGAAGCAAGGGATGACCGTGCTGCCTGCCTTTTCGCAGTTCACTGGCGGGTTTTTGCTCCCGCCGTCGCCAGGTGATCATGTCGTGGCATGCGTCGATGGCGACGCGGTGCTGGTGCGGTCCAGCGATGGACGAACTGGCGCGCAGGCCGGATGAAACTACCGGCACTGGATCACGACAAATTCATTCCGCTGCCTGACGACACGCAGTCGCCCACGCGCAGCTGACTTCGCTGGACTCCCTCCCCTTCAATGCGTAAACCGCTCGCTCGCATCAGCGTCGCCGACAGCGATCGATTGGCGCCCCGGTCGCGATCAGCCATACCTGATAGGTGAACTTTCGGGCAGGAACTGACGATCCAATTCCAACTTCGGTCGCGGCATGGCACCCTGCCGAGCCCCCGTCGCCGGGGGCTCGTGATATTGCTAAAACCGATAGCGCGCGCTCAGCCGCAGGTTGCGCGGCTGGAAGACGTGGAAGTGCAAGTCGTCCACGCCTTCCGCCGGTTCGCCTTCGAGCCGCGAGGCATAGAAGTAGTCGATATCGTGGTCGCGGCTGTCGAACACGTTGAACAAATCCAGATACAGCGAGAAGCGATCCCACTGTTTACCCGCGCGCAGGTTCAACAGGGTTGATCCGTTCGACTCGACGCTGGAATCCTCGATCAGCGGATACGCGCTGAAGTGGCGCAGGCGAGCGCTCGCGAGCCAGCCGTTTTCCCATTGCGCCGTGATTCCCGCGCTGACCACGAGCGGGATGGCGCCCGGTATGTCGTTGCCCGTCGGATCGTCGTCGCGGAAGCGCGCCCGCGTGTACGACGCTTCGATGTCCGCCGTGATATTGCGCGTGCCGAACCAGTACACGCCCACGTCCAGGCCTTCGCGGCGGCTGGGTCGGCTGGCTTCGGTGGTGCCGGCGTCGCCCACGAACAGCAATTCCGATTCCAGCTGCAATCCCCACGCGGCGACCGTAGCGTGCCAGCGATCGCCCAGGAACACGCGCGCGCCTAGCTCCGCACCGTCGGAGTCCACCAACGGATCGACCGGCTCTACAGCGTCGCCGGTGACCGGATCGACGCGAATCGTCGTGCCACGCGCGTCGTTGGAATGAAACCCCTGGCCGAAACTGGCGTACAACTCGAGCGGTTGGGCCGGCTGCCAGATCAGGCTGCCTTTCAACGACGGCGTGCCGCTTTCGGCGCTTCCGGAATTCTCCGGCAACGACAACGCGTCCACATCGAAATCGAAGCGGTCGTAACGCGCGCCCTCGTAGGTTCGGAAATGGTGGTTGATGCGGAACTCGTTGGCGACGAACACCCCGACGCTGGATTCCTCGACGGCATCCTCGCGCACCGTGGACAAACGCGAGCGTTGCCGGGTCCGGAACAGGCCGACTTTCGAGATGTCGTCATAGCGTCCTTCCGCGCCGATGCGCCAGCGGCTGCGGCCGCGCTCCCACTGCTGTGACGCCTCGAATCCGGCAAGGCGGCGCTCGTCCACCTGCTCGAACTGGTCGCCGTTAACGGGATCGTCGAGCAGGTAGGTGAAGTTGGAGAACAGGTCGAGTTCGGAGTCGATGAAATACGCCTGCAGGCTGGAGTCGCCGCCCATCGCGGTGCCCTGCCAGCCGCCGGAGACGCTGTAGCGCGACGCTTCGCCGCCGACGCTGGTGTCGATGGACCCGAACGGCGAGATCAGTCCGCTGT
>JBKJTK010000218.1:0-7274 GCA_046590875.1 Chiayiivirga sp. | reverse complement strand
GCCCTGGATGATGAAGCTGACGGAGTCATCACTGCCTTGCACCGTCGCGGTGACCGTGCCCCCGCCCGAGATCACCAGCATCGCCGTATTGCTGCTGCGCCCGTTGCTGGCGGTGACGGTCTCCGCGTTGGCCAGGGTCGCGTTATCGCCGCTCCAGAGGATCTTCGCGCCCGCGACAGGACGATTGGCCGCGTCAAGCAATTCGACGACCAGCGGGGCGGACGCTAGCTGGGTTTCCAGCGTCTGGTTGTTGCCGCTGACAATTCTGAACTGGCCGCCGGTCACGATGCCGTTGGCGCTGAACACGACGCTGCCAGCCCCGGCAACAGCGGCTTCAACCCGGTTGCTGCCAACGCCTGGCCCGAGTGTGAGCGCGTTCGACGAGCGTCCCATCGCATCGGTGGTGGTGCTCGCGCTGGCGAGGTTGCCGCCGCCATCGAGCACCCGCCAGGTCACGACCACGCCCGCGAGCGTCTTACTTGGGGACGGGTCGCCGATGGCAACCACGAGGGCCAGCGGCAAGGCGGTTGTGACCGGCCCGGTCTGATTGTTGCCGCTGACGATGCGCAGTGTGGGCACGAAGCTGGTCGCGGTCGCGCTTACCACGGGGTTGGGTATGACGCCGCGCAGGCGAGCCTGGATGCGCACTTCGCCCGCGACGGGGCCAAAGGCGAAGCCGAGGTTGCTGCGGCCGTTGGCGCCAGTGGTCGTTTCGGTCGCGTCGAGCACAGCGCTGCCGGACACGAGTTGCCAGTCGATAGTCGCCGCCACCGGTCGTTCGGTGCCGTCGGCCAACGATTCGTACACCTCGACCCCGATCGGGGCATCAGCCCGTGTGCTGGTCGGGCCGCGCTGGCCGGAACCCGAGACCAAACGCAAGTTCAGTGCGCGAGTCGGCGCCACGGTCAGGCTGAAGGTTGTGCTCGCGCCGCCGGCATTGGCGATGACGGTCACCGGGCCGAGCGTATCGCCGAGAGTAATGCCGATGGAAGCGGTCCCGTCGGCTCCGGTCAGGGTGGTAGTGGAGCCGAGTAGGAAGGCCGAACCCGAAGCCACCCGCCATGTCACCGGCACATCGCCGACGCCGACGTTGTTGCGGGTGAAACGCACCACGAGATCACCTAGTCGGGCACCGGGCGGACCGGACTGGCCGTCACCGGATTCGGGTACGAGCGCCTCGATCACGGCGGTTCCACTGATCGTGATTGAATAGATCAGAATGTTGCCACTGCCATCACTGCGGCTCACCCGTACCCGCACCAGGCGCGAGCTGTCGGCGCCGAGCACGAGGCTGGTGCGGGCGATGCCGTCCGGCCCGGTACTGGTTGTCGTACGAGACAGGGTGGCGTCGCCATCGATGACGGTCCACAGAACGCTCACGCCGTTCTCCGGCTGCTGGTCGCGAGTGGCCTGCACTGCCAGCGGCACGGTCGATCCCGGCGCGCCAGTGCTGCCATCGCCGGAGTCACCGGGCGGAGGTTGCAATGCCAGCGCCGGCGCGGCCCCCGCGGTGGACTGCACGGCGAAGGTTGTGGTCGCGGATGCGTCATCGGCGCGCGTGGCGGTGACGGACACGGTACTCGGCGTGCCGTCGAAGATGACTTGCACGGACGTGTCGCCGTTGCTGCCGGTGACGGTCGAAGTTGAGCTGAGCGTGGCGCCGGCGCTGGCCGCCCACAGAACCGTGACGCCCGGCGTCGGAACGCCGTTGTCCTTCGCGGTAACGACCAGCGGCAGCGGCAGGGTAGACGTGACTTCACCTTGCTGCCCATCGCCCGAACCCGTGGCCGGTTTTTCCAGTGTCCTTACGACTGGGACTGTCGGTGCCAGGACTCCCACGGTGTAATTGGTGGTGGCCGTGGCCGCATCGGCGCGTGTGGCAGTGATCGTCACCGGCGTGCCGGGCACGGCATTGGCGCTGAGCGTCACGGTCACCGAGGTCGAGCCATCGGTGGGATTGCTCGAACTCGACGCTGGCGTCACGGTCGCTGCGCCGGCGGGAGTGACGCTCCAGTTGATCGTCACCGGCGGCACCGGCGTCACGCCATTGTCGCGCGCGAGCGCGACCAGCGGCTGCGACAACATTGCGCCGGGCAAGGCCGACTGCAAATCGCCCGAGCCGGACGTGGGCTTGATCAAGGTTCTGACGATTGCCGGCGCCTGCACTGTGACCGAATAGCGGGTGGTGGCAGTGGGCTCGTCGGCGCGAGTTGCGGTGATCGTCACTGGCGTGCCGGGCACCGCGCTGGGGCTGAGCGTGACGTTCACCGAGGTCGAGCCATCGGTTGGATTGCTCGAACTCGGCGAAGGCGTCACGGTGGCTGCGCCGGCGGGACTGACGCTCCAGTTGATCGTCACCGGCGGCACCGGCGTCACGCCATTGTCGCGCGCGAGCGCAACTAGCGGCTGCGACAAGGCCGCGCCGGGCAAGGCCGACTGCAAATCACCCGAGCCGGACGTCGGCTTGATCAGGGTTCTCACCGGTGTCGTGACCACGACCCGCGCGGTCGCACTAGCGCAGTTCGTCGCCGGATTCAGTGCGTCGCAAATCTGATAAGTGACCGAATACGTGTTCGCGGTCGTGCCGGGCGGCACGGTGATCTGGCCTGCGGCAGTGATGCTCGCGCCGGTGAGTCCGCCATCGGCAGTGATGCTCGGAATCACATCGCTGGCGTTCACTGCGACCCCGTTGAAGCTGTCGTTGGCGAATGCACTCGCGGTGTTGCCGCCGCTGGGGCCTGGGATCGGCGAATTGCTGAAGTCGTCGGCGCTGGCGATGAGTGGCGCAGCGCTCACCGCCAGCGTGGCCGATTGAGTGGAACAGTTGGTGGCATCGGCCACGTCGCAGATCTCGTAGCCCAGGACATAACCGGCATTGGCTGCTGTACCCGCCGGCACCACGAACTCGCCGTTGGAATTGATGCTCACGCCAGTAAGGCCACCATTGCTGGTGATGCGGGCGGTGACGGTGCCTGCCGTCGCGGCCGCACCATTGTAGGTATCGTTGCTGTAAACCGACGCGGTGTTGCCTCCGGTGTAGCCGTTGATCGATGTGTTGGAGAAGTCGTCAGCTTGAGCGCTAATCGCGTTCGCAACGGTGACCGTGAAACGCAAATCGACGGGCCGCGCGCCGGTCGCCGCCTTGCCGGCGGGATTGCGTCGATACAGCGCATCGAGTACGTAGACCCCGGGTGCGCTGGGGACAAAATTGAACGTGAACTCACCATTGCCGGAGGGAGTCGAATTGGAGTGCGGCAGCCCGGCGTTCGCCGGCCCGCTGACCTGGCTGACATGGAACTCACTGCTCGGATCCGGTGCAACCGGCACGCCGGTGCGCGTCACCCGCACCGTCAACGGGACCGTCGCGCCGACCGAAGCGGTCAACGTTTGCGCTGTCACCGCCGTGATTTCAAAGATGTGCTGCGCGAAGAACGTGAAGTTGAGGGTGGCGTCGTCGCTGGTATCGGCGGGCGTACCCGGGAAATCCCAGCTTGCCAGCACGCACTGAAGGCCGACCGTGTTCCCCGTGGCCGTCGTGCTCGCCACGCCATTGACGGTGGTAGCTGAGGTTGGAGAGACGGTGACATTCGCAGTCGAGCAACTGGCGGTGTTGGGTGCGAAAATCACCACGGTGCCATCCGGCACCACGGTGCCGTTGTTGTCCAGCCGCGCCGAAAAGGTATAGGGCTGGGTGACCAGATAGTCCGCGACCGGCGGACTGACATCGGTCATGTTCGGAACATTGAGGGTCTGGAGCGAAAAATCCTGGAAGAAGTCGCAACCCGTGAGGCAAACGCGCACCTGGATGTTCTCCGCCAGGGTCGGGTGTGCGTCCACCATCACCGAGGCCAGCCCGGCGGAATCCGTCGTCGTTGGCGGAATGCCCTGGTATCGAACAGGAGTCCCATTCAAGACATTGTTTGGCTGCCACTCGATACCGGTGGGGCCCGCCGTCCCATTGACCTGGGTACGTATCACCAGCGGCTGGAACGTCGCACCCGGCGCGACGCTCTGGCCATTGCCGCTCACGATGGCGATGGTGATCACATCGATAACGAAGAAGGTGTAATTGAACTGAACTGCGTCCGGGGATGCACAGCCGGTCTCGCAAGTTACGCGGTAAACCGCCGATCCGCCGCCGCGCGAGGCGACCTGGACACCGACGGGAACGGGGGCTGCGGTATCGATCAAACCGGTCGCGTTGCTGATGATCTGGGTGCCGGGACTGATGCCGGTATCGTCGGAAACCTCATCCACGCGATAGGTCGCACCCGTGCATGCGGTAGCGCCATTCGCCGCCAGGATGTCGAACGCTTCCGGCCCGCCCGGCTGCACGATCTGTTCGTTGGGAGGATTCGGCGGCGTCGGCGGGGGAGCGCTGAGCACGCACTCCGCGCGGGCCGTACTAGCCAGGCCCGAGGCCAACAACAAGGCGACGAAAAATTGTCGAACGACACGCCCCGTCCGTGACTCTGAACTAGACATCGCGAATCCCCTGGATGCAGCGCGAAGCGCACATCGCGAGCAGGTCAAACGGGAAAACGCGGCGGAAGGCGATGCACATCAGCTCTCTCCCCCGAGAATGGCTATACTCGCAATGTCAGTATAGCGGCTTCACGCTGCGTCGACTGCATCGCGTGGAGCCTGAAAAAAGGGGCCAGGAGCATGCAGATGAACGTTTTTCACCACACGTGTCCGATCCCGACACGCCTCTTCGTTTTCATTCTTTCTGCCGCGCTCGTGGTTCTCGCCGGCGTATTGCCTGCGCCCGCGACGGCCAAGCCCGGGCCGCGCAATTCCGAAGACCTGCTGATCGTCGATTGTCTGCTTCCCGGCCAGGTCCGCAAGCTGGGAAGGCAAGCCACTTTCATGAGCGCGCGCCGTCCGATCCGCACCGCGCAATCCGATTGCGAAATCCGCGGTGGAGAGTACGCGTCCTACGATCGCGCCAACTACCAGACCGCGCTCAAGGTGTGGATGGACCAGGCCACGGCCGGCAGTGCGGAAGCGCAAAACTACGTCGGCGAGATCTATTCCAAGGGACTTGGCACACCGCCGGACTACGACCTGGCTGCGGTGTGGTTCAAGAAGTCCGCAGAACAAGGGTTCAAGCGCGCCAAGATCAACCTCGGTTATCTCTACGAGCAGGGACTGGGCGTCAGCAAAGACCTCAGCCAGGCGCTTAACCTCTATCGCGACGCTTCCGGTATCAGTGGCGACGACATCGTATTCACTTCCACCGTGCAGGTGCAGATGGAAGCGAAGGAAGCCGAGATCAGCGGCCTGAAACAAACGGTCGAGCAGCAGGAAAAGGAGTCGGAAGTGCTGCGGCAGAAAGTCAGGCAGTTGCAGGGGCAACTCGACAATCGCCGTGCGGCGCTGGAGCAATCCGAACAGGAACTTGAAAACACCCGCGTGCGTTTGAACCAGGCACGCGCCGCTGCCGGCGCCGATCCCTCCAGCCTCGACAAGTTGCGCGCCGACCTCACTGCGCGCTCGACCGCACTCGATCGCGACGCCGCGCGCCTGCGCGAGCAGCAGGAAGAAAGCGCGCGTCAGGCCCAGCTGACCGAACAGCGGCTGGCCGAATTGAAGGCGCGCGAGCAGACGCTGGCGGAGCAACCCAATCCGGCCGCCGACGCCAAGCAGGCGCTCGCCGACATCCGTGCCCAGACCGGCGACCTGTCCAAGTCGTTGGCCGATGCACAAGTGCGGGCTGCGCAGGTGCAGACGCAGCTGGCATCGAACCAATCGCTGCTCGACAAGGAACGTCTGACCTACCAGGCCGAAATCGCCAAGCTCGAGGCGCAGGCCGCGGGTCGCAAGCAGGAAGATTGGGAGCTGATGAAGCTGCTCGAAAACCAACTTGCGGCAAAGGAGTCGGAGATCCGCCAGCAGCAGGAACAGATTTCCTCGCTCGCGCAGCGCGTCGTGACCGGCAGCGGTAGTCTGGCCGGCGGTGGCGTGATCGCGGCCGCCATTCCGACTCTGGAACTGATCGATCCGCCGCTGACCGCCACGCGCGGCAAACCGGCCGCGATGCTGCGTCGCGCCGCGGGTAGAACGGACCTGGTCGGCCGGATATCGGCGCCGCAAGGCGTGAAAAGCGTCAGCGTCAACGGCGCGCCCGCGACCATTGCCGCGGACGGCGTGTTCCGTTCCAGCGTCGATGTGGCGGTGGGTGGAACCTTGGTCAGCGTTGCCGCCGTGGATACACGCGGCACCGAAGCCAAACTCGACTTCATGATGATTCCGCAGGGCGAGGGCACGCAGGTGAGCGCGATGCCGTCGACTCCACCCTCCGGCGGCTTGCCCGCGGGCGTCAAGCTCGGCAAGTACTACGCGCTGGTGATCGGCAACAACTCCTATCAGGCCAGCGCGGGTTACCCGGCGCTGCAAAGCGCGGTGAACGATGCGACCGCGGTGGCGCAGCTGCTGCGCAACCGTTACGGCTATCAGACCCAGTTGCTGTTGAACGCGACCCGCTTCGACGCGCTCTCGGCATTGAACGACATGCGCGAGAAACTGACCGCCGACGACAACCTGCTGGTCTACTACGCCGGCCACGGCGAAGTCAGCGCCGACGGCAAGCAGGGCTACTGGATTCCAGTCGACGGTCAGCCCGGCGTGGCAGGCACCTGGATTTCCAACGGCTCGATCAGCGAGATCCTCGACACCATGCAGGCCAAGCATGTACTGGTGGTGGCGGACTCCTGCTACTCCGGCGCGATGACCCGTTCGTCGGTGGCCACGTTCGATTCTGCGGTGATGCCGGCCGACAAATGGGCAGCATGGGTGAAGACGATGTCCGACGGCCGCTCGCGCACCGCGCTGACCTCGGGCGGCGTGCAGCCGGTGCCCGACACCGGCAGCGGCAAGCACTCTTATTTCGCGCGCGCATTCCTCAATGTGCTGGAGGACAACAACCGCCTGCTGGAAGCGCAGCGCCTGTTCCGCGAGGTCAGTTCGTCGCTGGCGCTGGCCGCGGTCAATTCGCCCGTGACACAGATCCCGGAGTACTCGCCGATCCGCTTTGCGGGGCATGAGGCTGGCGATTTCTTCTTCGTTCCCAAGGACACGGCCGCCGCCGGGCCGTAACACCGGCTCGGTGCGGGCAGGCTTGTATGCGCGGGGAGGGCTGCGTATCATCCGCGCCCTTCCCGTTGATCGCGGGAATTCGACCCGGAGAGGTGGCAGAGTGGTCGAATGTACCTGACTCGAAATCAGGCGTTGGTGTAAGCCAACCGAGGGTTCGAATCCCTCCCTCTCCGCCA
>JBKJTK010000097.1:0-2579 GCA_046590875.1 Chiayiivirga sp. | reverse complement strand
CTCAACGCATCCATCCACATCCATTTCGGCATCTTCGAGACCTGCGACCGGGTGCCGGTGACATCGTGGAATTCGGAATAGGTGAAACCCGGGCAAAGGGCTGACACCTTGATTCCGTGTGCCGCATTTTCCAGCGCGAGAGACTGCGAAAACTTGATCATGAAGGCCTTGGACGCGGCGTAGAGCGTATGTCCGGCCGGTCCCGGCACGTGCCCGGCGAGCGAGGCCACGTTGAGGATCGCGCCTTTGCCTTCGCGTTGCATTTCCGGCAGGAAGCGGTAGCTCAACTCGCAGACGGCGCTCACCATCACCTGCAGGAATTGCGCGTGTTCCGTCCAGGGTTGCGACACGAAGGTGCCGGGCAGGCCGTAGCCTGCGTTGTTCACCAGCACCTCGACCGCCAGACCACGACGCGCGGTCTCTTCGTAGAGCTGCGAAGCTGCCGTCGGGTCGGCGAGGTCGCAGGCGATTACCTCGCAGCGCACGGTTTGACCCAGTTCGCGGGCCAGATCGTCGAGTTTGTCACGTCGTCGTGCTGTCAGCACCAACGGCCGGCCTCGACGGGCGTATTCTCGGGCCAGCGCGGCTCCGATGCCGCTGGAGGCGCCGGTGACAAGCGCAAAGCCATTGCTCGCTGCGGAGGTCATGCGGTGATCCTCACATCGTTATCGCGCCGATCCCGGATCATACGGCGAATGTCAGCTGGGCAGTCCTTCGGCAGGGGCGGCCGACGAAACCAGAGAGCGAGCACGGAATGAGCATCGATAGGGGCCGAATGAGCCCAGTCAGCCGCCGCCGCGGCACCTGCGCTTCGGCATTCGCCGCCTTGCTCCTGCAGGCGAGCGGGACGTCGACCGCGGCCACGCTGACCGTCACCATCGATGATGGCGCGGCCCCCGTGGCGGATGCCGTGGTCAGCCTGCACTCGGCGACGGCCGCGGCGGCGACAAGTGCCGGTGAGGCCGATCTCGACCAGCGCGACAACCAGTTCACGCCGCAAGTGTTGCCGATCACCGCCGGAACCCGGGTCCGCTTCCCGAACAGCGACAAAGTACGGCATCACGTCTATTCGTTCTCGCCGATCAAGCGTTTCGAATTGCCGTTGTACAGCGGCTCTCCCGCCACACCGGTGCAGTTTGCTCAAACCGGCGTGGCAACGCTGGGCTGCAACATCCACGACTGGATGATCGCGCATGTGGTCGTGCTCGATACGCCCTGGTTCGGCAAGACTGACGCAGACGGACAGACGAGGATCGAAGCTCCTGCCGGCGATTACCGTCTGCGTGTCTGGCACCAGCGCCTGCCCACCGGGTCGGCGCCATCGGAGCGGGAATTCGTGCTGGGCGCAGCCGGTGCAAGCGAACAAATTTCGCTGCAACTCGGGGCCCCGCCATTGCAGAAAGCGGTAGACCCGCGCCTGCGTGAGTTGCAGGAAAAATTCCGGAAGTTGAAGCGTGAACCCTGAAGGCAGGCCAGCGCCTCCGGCATCGACGACGCGAGCGGTTGGGGGCGGTCGCTTCCGACTGAGTTTCCAGAACAAGATCGTGGCACTGCTGATCCTGCTGATCGCAGTCACCCAGCTGGCGACGTTCACCGTGGTCAACGTGGCCACCGGACGCAGCGTGCGATCTCAGCTTGAACGCGACCTGGACGTCGGCGAGCGCGTCTGGCAGCGATTCCACGAATCCCGCGGCCGCCAATTGCTGGATTCGGTCGCATTGCTTTCCGACGATTTCGGCTTCAAGGAAGCGGTGGCGAGCGGCGATCAGCCCACCATGGTTTCGGCATTGGATAACCACGCAGCGCGCATCGGTGCCGATGCGTCGCTGTTGCTGGCGCCTGACGGTGACTTGCTCGCCAGCCGGTCGCCGGGCTCGGAAGCCGAACAGGTCGCGGCACTGGCGCCGCTCATCGCAACCGCACGTAACGCGGGCTTCGCTTACGGCGTCGTGGTGCTGGACGACGCGGCGTACCAGATTGCGGTCGTCCCGATGCTGGCACCGAACCAGATTGCCTGGGTGGCCGTGGGAACGTCCTTCGGCGAGGACGTCACGCGCGACTATCACGCCATCACCGGCCTGGATGCCAGCATCGCGCGCATCGCCGCTGGGCGCCTGTGGATCGATGCATCCAGCCTCGCAACTGAAGAGAGCGCGTCGCTTGCGACGTTGCCATCGAGCGTCTGGGCCGATGCGGATACTTCCGATGCCTCCTCACGCGACGAAAACAGCGAGCGTTTCCTGCGGGGCGTGACGGTTTCGGCGAAAGGCGCGGCGCCGGTGCTGGTATTGCTGCAGGGCTCGTTACAGACGGCGATGGCGCCGTTCGAACAACTCAAGACCCGAATCCTCGGACTCTCGGCCTTGGCAGCGGGGCTGGCGCTGCTTGTCGCCGGCGCGGTGGGACGTGGCGTGAGCCGGCCGGTGTCGGAACTGGCGGGTGCCGCGATTCGTATCGAGCAGGGCGATTACACCCAGCCGGTAGCGGCCAAGGGGCAGGACGAACTCGCGCGCCTCGCCAACGTTTTCAACCGCATGCAGGACGGAATCGCGCAACGCGAGGAGCGCATCGTGCATCAG
>JBKJTK010000058.1:0-3177 GCA_046590875.1 Chiayiivirga sp. | reverse complement strand
CATCGTTGCCGCCGGCCGGCGGCGACCAGCCACACAACAACCTGATGCCCTACCTGACCTTCTACTTCAACATCGCCCTGCAGGGCGTGTTTCCGCCGCGCGGCTGAGGAGCCTCCCATGAAGCGACGCAAGTTCCTGAAGACGGCGACGATCGCGGGCGCGGCGGTTGTGCTGCCGATGACGCTGGTGCACGCCGCGAGCCTGGCTTCGGCTCCCTCGCGCTTCATGCTGATGCGCGCGGCATCGGCCGATGCCGGTGCCGCGTTCCATGCCCTCGATCGCGCCGCCTGCGTCGACTGCGACACGGCCGCGGTGCGCGTGCGCATGGATGGCATGCATCTCGCCGAAGCCGGCGCGGTACTGCGTGAGTTTTCGTTGCACGCGATGTTCGATGTACCGCACGCGCCGCGCGCCCCGTTCATCGCCTGGCACTACGTCGCCGGTACGCCAGCGAGGGTCAGCCAGCGCATGAGCTTCGTCGCCGGCCGCGCGAGCATGCGGGGCTTCGAGTTGGAGTATCGAGTTGCCGACGACGCGGCCTGCGCCACCGAGAGCTGTGCGCTGACGCGCCTCGACGCGCCGCTGCTGGTGCCTGGCCACTATGTGCTCGTCGGACCGCGACGCGACGGAACGCGCGTCGATCCGACCACATTCGCGCACAGCGGCGATACCGCCGCGCCGCTGGCGATGCCGCGCGACTTCGACTACCTCGCCTTCCGCATCGAGGCGATGGCCTGAAGTGAGCGCGAAAAACGCGGCCTCGTTCCGCGAGGCCGCCGCAGACTTGCCCTCCGGTGTCACGCTGCGCGAGGAAGGCGACGACGACCTCACCTTCCTGCAATCGCTCTACGCGTCCACGCGCGCGGACGAACTGGCGCCGGTGCCTTGGCCCGAGATTCAGAAGCGCGCCTTTCTCGACCACCAGTTCGCGCTGCAACGCGAACAGTATCGCCAGCACTATGTCGGCGCCGAATGGCTGGTGATCGAGCGCGAGGGTGCGGCGATCGGCCGGCTGTACCTGAAGCGCAGCAGCGCAGAAGTGAGGCTGATGGACATCGCGTTGCTACCGGCGTGGCGTGCCGCCGGCTTGGGCACGCACCTTACACGTGTGCTGCTCGACTGGGCGGATGGGCTGAGCTTGCCGGTCACGCTGCACGTGGAGCCGTTCAATCCGGCCTACCGCCTGTATCGCCGCTTCGGCTTCGAATACCAGCGTAGCACCGGCATCTATCATTTCCTCGAGCGGCCACTGCGCGCGGAGCGGCAACCCGACAACGTTTCGTCGCTCGGATCTCGATAGGTTGCGCCAAGGCGCACTCCATGGGCGTCGTCGCATGTTGGAAATTCGCGCTCGTGGCTTTCGCCTCACCGTGCATCGGCCGGTGGGGGACCACGCCTTCGGCCCCTTTCAGGTTGGCTGCGGTGCCACCGACAGGCGATTTCGACCGTCGGATTTCGCCTGGTACAGGGCCTTGTCTGCAGCCTCCAGGAGGGAAGGCCCGGTCGTGCCATGCTCGGGCAGGACGGCCATGCCGATGGATGTCGTGATGCGCCCCAGCGGCACGCCCTGGTGGGAGACCACCATCTGGGCCGCGGCAGCGAGGATGACCTTGGCCCGTTGCAGCCCGATGTCCGAATCTGCCTCCGGCAAAATCACGGTGAACTCCTCGCCGCCGTACCGGCACGCGATGTCTTCGGGTCGGCAATTCGCCTGCAGCAATCGCCCGAAGGCAGAGAGCAAAGCGTCTCCTCCCGGATGCCCGTGGCGATCGTTGAAGGTCTTGAAGTTGTCGAGGTCGAACATCAGCACCACCAGCGGAAGCTTGCGCCGCTGGCAACGCGAGATTTCCCGGGACAACGACTCTTCCAGATAGCGCCGGTTGTACAGACCGGTGAGCGGATCGCGGATCGATTGGTTCCGCAGGTCCTCTTGAAGTCGGAAATTGGCCAGCGCCAGCGAAAACTGCTCGGCCGCCTGCAACGCCAACTCCAGGTCGGGCAAGGGGCCCGGACTCGGACCGCTGAGGTACAGCCATCCCATCACTTCGCCCTGTGCGGACAGCGGCAAGCACGCCGTAGACGCGGCGATGTTTACTCCCGCGGACTCCACGTGAGCGCATGCAACGCCGGAGCGGAGGTCATCACACGAGTAAACCTGGTTTCGGCGCACTGCCCAGCAATCCGTTGGCAAGGGCAAGTCGCTGCTACTGGCGGCATGCTGCCCCCACTGCACCGCCGCCTCCGCGTGATCGCGCGAGGCGCGGATCAGGTACACGGTGCCAGCCAAGCCAGGCATGAGGGTAATGAGCGCTTGGCGGGTGATAGCCAGCAACTCAGCGGAACCCTCACAACTTTGGAGCATACCGGCGTACTTGCTCAGGGCCGACATTTCCCCGGAAAGCTTGCGCAAATCGGTCGCCGAAGCGTGGGCAAGATTCTCGGACTTTCGTCGCTCGGCATTCTCGCGGAGCAGGACCCGATAGACCGCCCAGAGCATGATCAGGCTCAGCGGAATCCCGCCGATGGCGGCCCCCAGCAACAGGTTCGCGCTGCGCTCCGTCACCTGGCGACGCGCGTCCAGCAGTTGAGTTTCCTGAGCCCGGATATCCTTCAGCAGCGCTTGAATCTGCAGGTCCAGCTCGCGGCTGCCATTCGTCTTGATGTACGCCTGCGCGGCCGGCAATCCTTGGCGGTCGTAGATATCGACCGCCTGCATGGCCAAGGACAAACGTTGGTCGAGTTTGGGCTGAAGTTTTTCCAATTGATCGGCGACCGGCGGGTGCTGGACTATGACTACCAGGGCCCGCAGTTGGTGGGGGACCTCCGCCTTGGCATCCCAAAACTCGGCCCGCAGATCGAGCGCACCGGTCAGCAGGTAGCCGCGTTGCGCCGCGATCGCGGTGCGCTCCAGCGTTGCGATGCTGTCCACCTGGGTTAGCACTGCGGAGGTCTGCGCCACCCATCGGCTGTCATGAATGAAACGCTGCGCGGTGTAGACAACCAAGGCCACGACGGCGGTGAGAATCGCCGCGGCGACCGAAAAGCCAAGCATGGGGTTGGTGTGCCCGGGGAGCGCCATCCCCTCTTGTATGCCGGTTTCGCCGCCAGATCAATCGGCTACGGTCCCGAGCGCGGCAACATCGCGCTGGTCGTCGTGTGGCGTTCGACGCGCAGCGA
>JBKJTK010000529.1:0-8058 GCA_046590875.1 Chiayiivirga sp. | reverse complement strand
TGCGCACCTTCGCGCTGGATGATTTCACCCTTGGCACGCTGAACTGCTGGGAGAACTGGATGCCGCTGGCGCGCTCGGCACTCTATGCCCAGGGTGAGGACCTGCATCTCGCCGTGTGGCCCGGGAGCGTGCGTAATACGCGCGATCTCACCCGTCACCTCGCACGCGAAGGACGCAGTTATGCCCTCTCGGTGAGCGGAATCATGCGCCGCAGCGACATTCCCGACGGTCTACCGCACGCCGAGCTCCTGCGCGAAGTGTTGCCCGAAACGATGGCGGACGGCGGCTCCTGCATCGCCGCGCCGACCGGCGAGTGGGTGATCGAACCTTGCGCCGGCGAGGAACGCCTGCTGGTGGCCGAACTCGATCCCATGCTGGTCCTGGCCGAGCGACAGAATTTCGATCCCTTCGGCCATTACTCGCGACCCGACGTTCTGGAGCTGCACGTGGACCGGGTGCGTCGGCGTGGATTGCGTATTGAAGACGGCGACGCGGTCGACACCATCCTCACCCCGGCCCTCTCCTTGAAGGAGAGGGAGAAGAGCTGAAAAGCCCTCTCCTTGAAGGAGAGGGTTGGGAGAGGATGGTGTCGATGTCGACGTCAAACCCGACGATCAGACCGCCGTCCGCAGCGCCCCGCGCTCCACCATGGCGCAGATCCGCGCCACATCCCCATCCATCGCGCGATCGCGCGCCATGAATGCGATCTCGCCGCGGACCGTTTCCAAAGCCGCCTGCACCGCGGGGCCCGCATGGAATTCCCCGCTCTCGGCCAGCTGTCGCATCAACTCGGCGCATTCGGCGCGGAATTGCGGATACGCCTCGTGATCCGGTCGCGGCGCGTTGCTGATCTTTCCGATCATCGCATCGACATCACCGCGACGAGCAAGGCGGCGCGCCGCGTTGATCATGTCGCGACGGTAATCCAGCGCCTGCGCCGCGGTGTAGATCTCCAGCGCGATCACGTGCGCAAGATCGCGCGTCATGTCGAGCGCGTGGCGGGCCTCGTTTGCGCCCATCGAGACGTGATCCTCGGCGTTGGCGGACGTCGGAATCGAATACACCGACGCCGGATGCGCGCGACTGGCGAGATCGTTGACCAGCGCGGCCGCCGTGTACTGCACGATCATGAAGCCCGAATCGGTGGCGTCCTCGTTGCCGATCAGGAACGCGGGCAAGCCATCGTTTGTCGCGGGATCGACCAGCTTGTTGGTGCGGCGCTCGGAGATGCTGGCCAGCACCGGGATCGCCGCCTTGAGATAACTCATCGCCAATGCCAGCGGCATGCCGTGGAAGTGGCCGGCGCTGATGACCAGATCCTCGATGCGGCGGACGTTCTCCGTATCCGGCGTGTCCGGCGGGAAAATGAGGGGGTTGTCCGTCACCGCATTGAGTTCGATGTCGATCACGCGCGCAGCCTGCGCCAGTGCATCGCGCACCGCGCCGTGCACCTGCGGAACGCAGCGCAATGAATAGCTGTCCTGAGGCTGATGTTTCTTGCCACCCTTGAAGGGAAGAAAGCGCCGATAGAACGCCTCGCGTCCGTGGCGCTGGTTCGCCGGCACCCAATCCCAGGCGATATCGAAATGCTGTGCCTGATCCTCCGCTTCGCGCCACGAATCCGGCAGCCAGGAACGGAACTTCGGCACCAGGTGATAGGCGATATCGACCAATGAAGAATCCGCGAACAGTTCGCGCAGATGCGTCGCGGTCTCGACCTGGCCCGGATGCGGCCGCAACGCATGCACGCGCTCGTCGAAGGCACTAGCGCGACCGGCGAAAGCTTCCAGCGTCATCGCGGCGGCGAGATCGGCAGTATCGAGAAGTTCGCGCAGGCGCTCTATGGCAAGCACTGCGGTCGCAAGCATTTGCGTGGTGCCGTTGTTGAGTGCGAGGCCTTCCTTGAACGACAGCCGTACCGGTGGGAGATCGACACGTTTCAGCGCCTCCGCGCCCGCCATGCGCTCGTTGCCGACGAAGGCCTCGCCGCCGCCAAGCAGCACGATCGCCAGATGCGAGAGCGGCGCCAAGTCTCCACTGGCACCGACGGAACCCTTCTGCGGAATCACCGGCACCACGCCGCGATTGAGCAGTTCCACCAGCGCTTGCAAGGTAGAGACGCGGATGCCGGAATGGCCACGCATCAAGGTGTTGATGCGCAGCACCAGCATCGCGCGCACCACGTCGGGCGCGAAGGGTTCGCCGACGCAGACGGCGTGGGTGATGACGAGGTTGTGTTGCAGCTCTTCCAGCAACGTGCCTCGGGTCCGATCTACATTGCCGCCCGGAAGCTCATCGCGCACCCGATGTGCGCCGAGCAGCTTGTCGGCATTGCTGCCGAAGCCCGTCGTCACGCCGTAGATCGGTTCCTGCTTCGCGACTTGTTCGGCGAGGAAGTCCGCAGCGCGCTGCACCCGCTTCAGCTGCGAGGCATTGAGTTCCACCTTGGCGCCATCGCGCGCAACCGCGAGCACGTCAGCCCGGGTAAGCGAGGCACCATCAAGATGGATCATCGCAGTCATCGTGCGCTCTCCGTCGCGGCCATCGCACGCGCCTGTTCCAGTTCAACCCGCAAGGTTTTCGCCAAATCGGCACGTGCCACCTCGAACTGCTCCTGTTTGCGCATGTCCTTGACCGCGACCACGGCCTTGGCTTCCTCGGATTCGCCCACCACTACGACAAAGCGGATGCCGGCGCGATCGGCATACTGGAACTGCTTGGCCATCTTCTTGGGCTCCAGCTGCACTTCGGTATTGATGCCCGCGACACGCAACTGGTTTGCGATTTCCAGATACAGCGGCAGCCGCGACTCGTCCATCTGACTGACCAGCACCTGCACCGTGCTGTCGGCAGTCGAGACCAGGCTGGCTTCGCGCAACTGCCAGAACAAGCGTGTGAGTCCGATCGAAATACCGACGCCCGGCAGATGCGACTTGGTGTAGTGCCCGGCCAGGTTCTCGTAGCGTCCGCCCGAACAAATCGAACCGATCTGAGGATAGGCGTTCAGCGTAGTCTCGTAGACGGTGCCGGTGTAGTAGTCCAGGCCTCGCGCGATCGACAGGTTGATCGCATAGCTGTTCTCCGGCACGCCGAGCGCGCGTACCAGATCGAGCACCTCGATGAGTTCTCGACGCCCCTGTTCGAAGGACTCGCTGCCGGCGCCGAGCGCAGCCAGTTTTTCTACTGCGTCGTCATGGCGGGTGGAACGGATCGCGACGAACTCGAGTACGCGCTGTGCAGCGTCTGCCGACAGTCCGAACGCCTCGCCACACAACGTCTCGCGCACGTAATCGACACCGCGCTTGTCGAGCTTGTCTACCTCGCGCAGCATCAACGCCTGCTGCTCGCCCTCGACCACGCCCAAGCCTTCAAAGAAACCGCGCATCAGCTTGCGGTTGTTGAGCTGGATCGTGAACGCGCCGATCGCCAGTTCGCTGAACACCGCGTAGATCACCGCCGGCAGCTCGGCGTCGTAGCGCACGCTGAGCGCGTCCTTGCCGATCACGTCGATGTCGCACTGGTAGAACTCGCGGAACCGCCCGCGCTGCGCGCGCTCGCCGCGATACACGCGCTGCATCTGGTAACGGCGGAATGGAAAACTCAGTTCGTGCTCGTGCTCGGCCACATAGCGCGCCAGCGGCACGGTGAGATCGAAGCGCAGCGCCATTTCCGGCGCCGTGCCCTGCTCCATGGCTCCGGTGGACTGCACGAAATAGACCTGACGCTCGGTCTCGCCGCCACTCTTGGTCAGCAGCACTTCGGACAGTTCCATGACCGGCGTTTCCACCGGCAGGAAGCCGAAGCGCTCGAAATTGCGCCGGATGGTGTCGAGCATCTGCTGCAAAGCGATCTGGTCACGGGGCAACAGCTCCATGACCCCGGGCGGCGTGCGAGGCTTGATCAAGACCAGATTCCCAAGGCGTTGCGAAGGGGCGCAAGTTTACCCGCTGGGCCTTCGGGTCGGTCGCGCCCCGGCGATGCGGGCCCGGCCCTTGCCTGGACCGGGGCACCGGCCTAGAATACGCGGCTCGTCGCAGTCGGGGTGTAGCTCAGCCTGGTAGAGCGCTACGTTCGGGACGTAGAAGTCGCAGGTTCAAATCCTGTCTCCCCGACCAATCGCGACGAGTCATTGCACCTGCCCATCGACGCCGGCCTCACGCCGGCGTTTTCGTTGTAGCTAGGGGCTCGTCCGGCCCGCGGGCGGTGTCGGGCGCCAACGACAACAGACCGGTTTCCGCCGCCGCGGGCGCCTCGATCACATGCGGCACGAAGCGCGACGTGTCCTGCGTGATGCGTGAGCAATCCTCGCGCAAACCCATCCCGACGGCGCGATCGGCGACGACCCAGCTGCCGATCAGCGGATAGTTGCCGTCGAATTCTTTCAATGGGTGGTATCGCTGCTCGATCCATGGGCCGTCGGCATCGGGTCCTTCCGTTGCCACACTCGTGCCGTCAGGCAGCGTGATCGAGATGTTGGTGCCTTCGCGCGAGAAGAACGGCTTGCGCACCCAGCCCGCTTCGACCGCCGTGGTTGGATCATCGACGAAACGCGCGGCCAGCAGATTCGGATGATCGGGATACCGCTCCCACAACAGCGGCAGGATGCCCTTGTTCGCCAGGATCGATTTCCAGGCGGGCTCAATGAGCTGGAGACCGGAAGTCGGCAACGCCGGGCCAAAGCGTTCCTCGAAGAGGTATTCAATCGGGTAAAGCTTGAACAGCGTCTGGATGACGTAGTCGTGGTTGTCCGTGTAGCGGCCGTCTTCCGCGAGACCGATGTCCTCGATCGCGATGAGCTGGGTGTCGATGCCGGCCTGCTCGGCGCAGTCGCGCAGGTACGCGATCGTTCCCTGGTCCTCGATCGACTCGCGCACGGCGCTGAAGTACAACGGCTTGGCGAGCCCGGGGGCGATATGCCCGAACGCTTCGACGAGCCCGTCCTGGATCGCATTGAACTGGTCCGTACCGCGCGGCAACTGACCACGCGCGATCTGCTCCTCCAGCCACACCCACTGAAAGAATGCGGCTTCATAGAGCGAGGTCGGGGTGTCGTAGTTCAGCTCGTATAGCTTGGCGGGGCCTTCACCGTCATAAGCAAAGTCCATGCGACCGTAGAGGTGCGGATGGCCATCGCGCCAACTGGCACGCACGAATTCCCGGTAGGCCTCCGGTATCGCAAGTCGCGCGAGCAGCGCGTCGCTCTCGATGACTTCCTCCACGAGCGACATCGCCATCGCGTGCAGCGCTTGGGTCGGCGCCTCGATGTCGCGTTCGATCTGCTCGAGCGTAAAGGCGTAATACGCCGACTCGTCCCAGTACGGCTCGCCTGCAATCGTGTGGAAGCGAAAGCCGAAGCGCTCGGCAGTTTCCTGCCAATCAGATCGTGCGGCGATCGCGATGCGACGCATTGTCAGCCGCCCCAGCTTCCACGTGCCGCCGCGCGCGAGCCGAAGCCCGCCCGCGACTGTGTGATCGCGCGTTGCGGCTTCGTCGCCGACTTGTCGACAATGACGCGACCAGTCTGGCGGCCGACGTTGTAGCCGCCGCCGGTGGTCCAGTCGCCCGTGCGTGGGCGATACAGCGGCTGTGACGAATAGCGGCCGCCGTCAAGCGCACGCGCGATCAGGAAGCCGCTCATGAACGGAAAGAAGAAACCCGTGTGCGGTGCGGCGCGACACTGCTCCGCGCCGAAATCGGACTCGCAGTCGGCGCGGTTCACATAGTGCGGCGCGCTGCCGCCACTTGCCAACTTCGCATCATCGTGGCCTTGCCGGCATTCGCTCTCGCCGACGACGCCGTCCGCGATGCAGGCCTCAACAGTCGGATAGATCAAGGCTTCCTGCTGCTCCTCGCAGGCGCTGAGGAGCAGCGGCGAGAGGCCCATGAGCACGAGACGTGCCGTGCGCGACCGCTTGATCGCGCAAACCTTGCTGAAACTATCAGTCATCGCACGCTCCCGTCAGTACGACATGCTGGCGGCGTTGAGCAGACCGACGCCGAGCGAGACCGCCGCAACAAACCCACCCGCGGCCGTTTCGTTCGCCGCGATACGCCCGGACAGATCGCGCAGGAACAGCCGCACGACCATGAACGCGAGCAGTTGCACGACGAGCGCAATGCCACCCCAGATCGCGCAGTCGATCAGACTCACCGAGTTCGTGATCGCGGCGTGCAGCGGCAGGCAGAATCCGAGCAGCGAACCGCCGAACGCAAGCGAGGCTGCACTCTTGTTCGCGCGGATCAGCTTGAACTCGTGATGCGGCGTGAGCTGCACATAGATCGCGCAGAACGCCACGAGCAGCGCGATCGCTACCCCGAAGTACGACAGAAAAGCCGGCAGGCCGGCGAGCGAAGCTGTAGCGTTCATTGAATCCTCATGGTGTTCAAGTGATATCGAGATCAGCGGTTGTGACATCGACGCCGACCGAGAAGGTGATGCAGAACTCGTCTGGCCCGTAATCCTCAGCGCTGACCAGGAGCGATTCCGTGCGACCGCTGCCATCGACGTCGCGCTGGTAGAGCATGCAGTAGTGAGTGAGGTCGTAGTCGAGCTTCGCGGGACGGCCTCGATAGACTTTCTCGTCGAGCACGACGGGCGGCGCCCAGCGCGCGTCTTCGCTCTCGCCCCACACGCGGCGATAGCGGCGTCCATCGAGGTCGAGCGTCGCGCCGCCGAGCAGCGCGCCGGGTTCCACCCACGCGCGGAATGCGGCGATCGTTGCCGGATGCTTCGTCTCGTGGAAAACGAAGTACTTCATCTCGTCGACCGAGCCCGACGTCGTGTTGACTTGCACGAAGGCATCCTCGGACAGATAGAACCGATGCAGCATCGCAGCGCCTCCGAGGTCGACGGCGCCATAAGCCTCGATAATGACATTGCCTTCCGGCGGCACGAACAGAAACGCGTCGCGCGCGAGTTTGAACGCCATGGTGTCAAGCGCCACGGCACCGCCGAGCCGCAGGCCGAGCGGCAGCTCGACGCCTGCGATCTCGCGCACCGGCCCGGTGTCGCCCTCTTTCGGCGTGCCGAAGACCCCGCGCAACCAGTTCATTCGCGCCTCAAGAGCGCCTCATCGACGCGATCCCGTCACTCTTTGTCATCACGCGTGCTGTCGGCGGCCGCCGTCTTCGACGCGTGCGCGAGCTGTTCAGGCGGTACCAGTTTCGCTTCGCCGATGCGAAAGCGATCGAGGATCCGCTCGGCATTCGACGCCCCCTCGACGAGTCCGGCCTGTTGCAGACGCGCGCGCAGCTCCGAGTCGCCTTCCGAGGTCGCGAGTTGGTGGGCAGCATCAAGTCGCGCTGCCTGCTCGAGCTGGCGTTCCTTCACGCGCTCGAGCGAGTCCAGCGCGTTGCGCATCTTCGAGTTCGTCCCGGAGTGACGCGCCGAGATTGCCGACTGCGCGCGCTGCACGCTCTCGGTGACGCGCACGGTATCGACCTGCTGCTTCAGGCGCGCCAGATTCCCTTCTGCGCCGCGGATCGCACCCTGCAGGGCGCGGATACTGTCGTCGTAGGAGGCGATCATCTGCCGATCGGTCGCGATCTCGCCTTCGAGCGGGGCGAGCTTGAGCGCCACATCGCGCGCCAGTGTCTCGTCGCCCTTCGTCAGCGCGCCCTCGACGTAGCCCTCGTACTCGTTTGCCTTGGCCTGCTTGTCGACGACTTTCTTCTCGGCGAGATTGCGCTGCGCCATGATCTTGGTGAGGTCGTCGCGCGACTTCAACAGCGCGTTTTGCGAATCGCGGATTTCCTGGTCCAGGATGCGAATGGCGTTCTTGTCGACGATCGCCTGCCCGGCTTCGGTCGCCGTGCCGCGGAACAGGGTCAGGATTTTTTGCAGGATGCTCATCATGTCAGGCGATCTCGTGGGCGAAGGCTTCGGCAGCTTCGAGGGTGTTATCGGCGAGTACGAGGATTTCCTCGATCACATTCGCAAGCGGCGCGCGCGCTGACAACTCACCGAAGACGATGTACAGATCCTCGCCGTTCACCGCGAGCAGCCCGATGTTCGACAGCGGGTTCAGCGGATTCATGCGCAGGCAGGTTTCGTTGAAG
>JBKJTK010000367.1:0-4003 GCA_046590875.1 Chiayiivirga sp. | reverse complement strand
GACCCCTACCATGTCAAGGTAGTGCTCTACCGCTGAGCTAACCGCCCGCTTCACAAAAACAATGCTGCCGCGCGTCAGCGCGTCGATCACTCCCGAGGTTAAGGTGACCCACTCTCCGAAAGCGCCCCGCGACATGCGCGGGGCGCGAAGTTTAGCCCAGCAGCGGGCAGCGGACAACCGCGCCGACTACTTAGGCAGTTCGGGAACGCGCAGTACCTGGCCCGGATAAATCTTGTCCGGGTCCTTCAACATCGGTTTGTTCGCCTCGAAGATGACCGGATATTTGTTCGCGCTGCCGTACATTTTCTTGGCGATCGCCGAAAGGGTGTCGCCCTTGACTACGGTGTAGGTGCGTGAAGTCCAGCCAGTGCTTTCCCCGGGCGAGGACTTGGCGACGGTCTGGCTGCCGCCGGCAGGGGCCGATGCGACCGCCCCTGCTGCCGGCGGTGCGCCGATAATCAGTCGGTCATCGACCTTCGCCACACCCTCGACGTTGCCGATGATGAGCACCGCCTTCTCGCGCGACTCCTGGTTGGGGACCCAGCCCTCGACGGTCACCGTGTCGCCTTCGAAGGTGAATTTGAAGCTCTTGGGATCGATCCCGTTGTCTCTCAGATGACCGCTCAAACCGCGGCCTGGATCCAGTTTTTCCTCTTTCTTGCCGAAGATCTTGGCACCTGCATTCTTGACGAAGTCGAAAATTCCCATGTCTTACTCCTTGCGCAGTGCCTCTCCCGGGGGCCACTGCACTCCAGAACTTCACTCAGGTCAAGCGCCGAGGACCTCGGCGCGGATGCGATGGATTTCGTCGCGCACGCGACCGGCCTGCTCGAACTCAAGATCCTTGGCATGCTTGTACATCTGCTGTTCCAGCTTTTTGAGCTTGCTGGCCAATTGTTCGGGCGCGAGCGCGCGATAGTCGGCGCGTTGCTCTGCCACTTTCCGCGCCTTGACGCGCGAGGGCTTGTCCTCGTTGGCCTCACGCGCGCCCTGCATGACGTCGGTGACGCTCTTGACGATGGACTGCGGCACGATGCCGTGTTCGGTGTTGTATTCGACCTGCTTCTGTCGACGCCGATCGGTTTCGTCGATCGCGATCCGCATCGAACGCGTGATGCTGTCGCCGTAGAGGATCGCCTTGCCGCGCACGTTGCGTGCAGCGCGTCCGATGGTCTGAATCAGCGAGCCGGACGAGCGCAGGAACCCTTCCTTGTCGGCGTCGAGGATCGCGACTAGCGACACCTCAGGCATGTCGAGACCTTCGCGCAGCAGGTTGATGCCGACCACCACATCGAACACACCCAGGCGCAGGTCGCGGATGATCTCCACGCGCTCCACCGTCTCGATGTCGGAATGCAGATAGCGCACCTTGACGTCGTGCTCGCCAAGATATTCGGTGAGGTTCTCGGCCATGCGCTTGGTGAGCGTGGTGACGAGCACCCGGTCACCCATCGCGACGCGTTCGGTGATCTCACCCAGCAAGTCATCCACTTGCGTTGCCACCGGTCGGATTTCCACGGCGGGATCGATCAATCCGGTGGGTCGCACGACGAGTTCCACCACACTGTCGCCGGATTTCTCCAACTCGTATTTGCTCGGCGTGGCCGAGACGAATATCGCGCGCGGCGCGCGGCGCTCCCACTCCTCGAACTTGAGCGGACGATTGTCGAGCGCCGACGGCAGCCGGAATCCGTATTCGACCAGGTTCTCCTTGCGCGAGCGATCGCCCTTGTACATGCCGCCGAGCTGCGGAATCGTAACGTGCGATTCGTCCACCACCAGTAGCGCATCAGGCGGCAGATAGTCGTACAGACAGGGCGGCGGTTCGCCCGGCATATGCCCGGTGAGGTGGCGCGAGTAATTCTCGATGCCTTGGCAGTAACCGATTTCCGCCAGCATCTCGAGGTCATACGTCGTGCGCTGTTGCAGGCGCTGCGCCTCGACCAGCTTGTTCGCGCCGTAGAGTTGTTCCAGTCGATCCTTGAGTTCGATCTTGATCGCGTCGATCGCCTCCAGCACAGTGCGACGCGAGGTGGCGTAGTGGGTCTTGGGATAGATCGTGTAACGCGGCACCTTGCGCAGGATTTCACCGGTGAGCGGATCGAACAGCGACAGGTTCTCGATCTCGCCCTCGAACAGTTCGATGCGCAACGCTTCCATTTCACTTTCAGCCGGATGCACGTCGATCAGTTCGCCGCGTACGCGGTAGCTGCCGCGTCGCACCTCGAATTCGTTGCGGCTGTACTGCAACTCGGTCAGGCGGCGGATCAGCTCACGCTGGTCGATGCGTTCGCCGCGCACCATGTGCAGCACCATCTTGAAGTATTCGTTCGGATCGCCGAGGCCGTAGATCGCCGACACCGTCGCCACCACGATCGCGTCCTTGCGTTCGATCAAGGCCTTGGTGGCCGAGAGCCGCATCTGTTCGATGTGCTCGTTGATCGAAGAATCTTTCTCGATATACGTGTCTGAGGACGGCAGGTAGGCCTCGGGCTGGTAGTAGTCGTAGTAACTGACGAAATACTCCACCGCGTTGTGCGGGAAAAACTCCTTGAACTCGCCGTAAAGTTGCGCCGCCAGCGTCTTGTTTGGCGCCATCACCAGGGTCGGACGCTGCACCGCTTCCACGACATTGGCGATGGTGTAGGTCTTCCCCGATCCTGTGACACCCAGCAACGTCTGGTGCGCGAGTCCGGCCTCGAAACCCTCGATCAAGCGGCGGATTGCCTGCGGCTGGTCGCCAGCGGGCTGGAAAGGCGCAACGAGTTGAAAACGGTTGGACATGCGCGAGGTCCCAGACAAACACGGGAGTATAGCGACCGAGACTGTACCCAGGCCTTGACGCGAGCAGGCGCGGGATTGTCGCGGCAGGAAAACTCCTACCCCGATCCGCGCAATCCGCCGATGCCGTCGCGGCGCCGTGGTTCGCACACTGGCTCCACCCACCGAGGAGCTGATATGCACACCTGCCGCGGATTCACCCTGATGGAACTGCTGATCGCGCTGGCGATCGTCGGCATTCTCGCGAGCGTTGCCATCCCGGCATTCTCCGGCGCAATGGAAGCTTCGCGCTCTGCGTCGGCTGAAGCAAGCCTGCTGGCCAGCCTGACGCGTTCGATCGAGCGTGCCGCGCTCACCGGAACCCGCAGTGTGCTCTGTCCGAGCATCGACGCATTCGCTTGCAGCGCCGGTCCGGATTGGAGCGGCGGATGGATCGCTTTTCTCGACCGCGACGGCGATCGCGAGCGTAACGCGGGCGAGTCGCTGATCGTGACCGAATCCGCACTACCGGGAAACGTCAGACTGCGAACCAGTGCCGGTCGTACCCGCATCGTGTTCCAGGGCAATGGCGGCAACGCCGGGTCGAATGTCACCTTCACGCTTTGCGACGGCCGTGGCCCCGCGCGCGCGAAGACGCTGGTGTTGAACAATGGAGGACGGCTGCGACATGGAACGCCCAGTGCGGCCAGTGTAGCGGCGACGTGCCCGTCGAACTGACAGTCCTCTACGGCCTCTCGTCCTTGATTGCGGAATCAGCTCGGCTATGTGCGCTTCCGCACCGAAGGTGACGACCCGCTGCGATCACTCTGTCAGGACGCGAGTCGCATGGGTTGGACCGCGCAGACAGGCGCACCACGAAAATCAATCGTCGCAAGTCCGGAGGGTCAAAGCATGGAACCTTATGCGATGCTGAAAGCGGCCGCAGCTTTGTTCGTGATCGCGGCCGCGGGCGGGCTGCTGATGGCAGGCATGCGCTTTAGCGGCATCATGCGACCGCCTGCCTGGCTCGCGATGGTTCACGGCTTGCTGGCCGCAGCTGGGATGACCCTGCTCGCTTACGCAGCCCTGACCGTCGGAGTTCCGCTGCTGGCGCAGATCGCACTCGTTTTATTCGTGCTCGCGGCCATCGGAGGCGCAGCCATGAATCTGCTGTTCCACTGGAAGCAACTGCCGCTGCCGATGGCCGCGAGCACGAATAAAACGAGTGCGATCTGCGCCAGCA
>JBKJTK010000191.1:0-4592 GCA_046590875.1 Chiayiivirga sp. | reverse complement strand
CGCGAAGCGTGACGGTCATCGGCGCCGAGCCGTCGCCGAACGAACTTACGACGATTCCGCGTCCACTCGCGAAAGTCGCGTCGATCCCGGGTGCGGCTTCGAGCGTGACCGACTTGTCGATGACGATGTCCTCGTCGATCGCCGTGTAGCCGTCGGCCACGAGGAAGTCGTCGTTGATGATCCGCACGGTGTCGCCGGCGGCCGCATCGGTGATGCATTGCTGCAATGAACCGTTGCAACCGGGTCCGACCAGGATGGGCCAGACACGCGTAGCAGCGTAACCAGGGATGGCCGCGGCCGCGAGGCTCGCGAACAGTACGGCGCGGGAAAAGGTGGTGTGGGACGAACGCAGCATTGATCGGCTCCTCCCGTGCGGGAATCCGCCGGGCCACGCCAATCTACGCCGACGGGTTGTCGCAGAAAAACCGGAATCGCCGGGCGAAAGCGTGGAAGTTGCCGGCCTTGCAGAACGCAGCGCTGCGTAAACGGTCACGTGCGCGGAGTGGGGGGTGGCTCGTTACGGCGTCGAGGCGAGCACGTAATCGAGCAGCGCGCGCGTTGCCTCGTCGAGCGCCGTGTCTGCCCGCACGAACACCCCCGACTCGATCGGACGCACCTGCTCGCCGAGCGCGACGCTGCCGACTGCGGTACCGCGCGTCACCACGCCCGAGGCCAGCAACGGAACGATCGCGACGCCGAGCCCCGCCTCGACCATGCGCACGACGAGCTGCGTCGTGGTCGCCTCCATCATGATCGTCGGCACGAGCTCACGCCGATAAAACGCCTCGAGGACATGCTGGCGACCGGTCGAACCCGACTCGAACACGATGAGCGGCTCGTGCACGAGGTCGTCGAGCTGGAGATCCGCCCGTCGCAGCAGCGGATGCCCCAGCGGTGCGATGAAGTGCCAGCCCATAGCGAACCAGTGGTGATAGGCAAGCGCGCCCGGGAATTCACCGGGCGCGCAGATCCCCAGCGCGGGCGTTGTACTGGCGACCATCTGCTCGCGGATCTGCTCCTCGGTGCGCGTCGCGAGGTGCACGGTGATGTGCGGGAAGCGCTGGTGGAACGAGCGCACGACGTCGATCAGGAGATAAAACGCAAGGTACTGGCTCGACAGCAGCACGATCTCGCGCGGCTGCGCACCGGGCTCATGCGACAGCAACATTTCGTTCGCGTGGTCGATGAATCGGCGCGCCTTTTCGAGAAACATGCGGCCGTCGTGCGTGAGCGTCGTCGAATCGCGGCGGCCGCGCGCCTTGTGGTAAAGCTCGCGGCCGACGCGATCTTCCAGCGTCAGCAAGCGGCTGCGCAGGCCTTCCTCGGAAAGACTGAGCGCTTCGGCCGCGAGCCGGATGCTGCCGGTGCGCGCCAGTTCGACGAACGCGAGGACCTGGTCGGTCGAGAGCGAAGGGGTGGCGCGGGTCATGGTACTCGGTCGGTGCGGGCGAACATGCGCGGGCCCGAGGAGGCGCGGCCGTCGAGCCTAAGCGAACAGCGTGGCGCGGCGAAACCCTTCTGGCCGGTGCGTTCGTCCGCCGGTTGGCCCGCGTTCATGCTCGCTGCTGAGGTGGGCAGGCTCCTTGCTATAGCCGGCCGTGTAATTCCGCGGTTCCGACCACAAGTTATGCGGCCCTGCGCGCTTTGCCCGAGCGCTTTTCGTCACCCTGTTCGCGCTCTTGGTCCCGGGACCTGGTGGACGGGACCGGCATCGCGGGACATTCGTTCAACTGCGTTCATGCTGCGCCTCACTGCACCGGAGGAGAACGCAACGTCGAGTGACGGCGGCGTCGTACCAACCGTGCCTGCGACCGCACCTAACGACGCTCGCCATATTGCCGAGCGCACGATGCAGTGTGGTAGCGCGCAGGGAATCGGCATAAAGCACTGTAAGCAAGGCGCCGCTGTTATAGACCCCACCACAATCGCAGCAAGACTCGCATTGAGATGCAGCTTGGACGACGCAGCGATGACGGTTGTGCGTGTCCAATTGCGTAATCATTCATGGACGCCAATGCCGGCTCCGTCATTTCTGCATTCTCCAAGGAGTTCAACATGGCCCCCCACATAGTGCGAAACACATTTCTCTTCTCGGCACTCCTGGTCAGCGGTGACCTACTCGCGGCCGAAGGCAAGGGTGAGACTGAGGCTGATGGTGAGTACCCTCGTGCGCACTTCGGGCTTCGAGTCGGCAGTGAGATGACGGGCCGCTTTGATGGAGAATGGAATTTTGATGCCGACACACCCTATGGGGCTTACGCCGGTTGGAACGTCAGCGACCATTGGGCACTCGATTTCGGCTACACCGATATCGGTAACACGTCCACGCGGGTGAACGCGGCGCAGGATTATCTTAGGGCCGATGGACACATGCTCAACCTGGGGCTGAACTACCGACGGCCGATCGCGGAGCGCTTTGACCTGTTTGCCAGCGTCGGCGTGTTCGACCTTCGCGAAGCTGCCAATCTCTCCAACCTCATTCTCGACCCACCACCGATTGGGTATGGCCCGTTTCGCAACGACGATACCGGTACTTACATTGAACTGGGTGTGCGATATCGCTTCAATGGCCCGATCGCGCTGCGCGCCTCGTATCAGTGGTTCGACTTCGATCACGGCGCCGATGGTACGCCGTGGATCGGACTTGAGTTCGGTTTCTGAGCCAGCGTAGGAGCGCGCCTCTGGGCGCTCCCAACCCAGGCGAGCACAAACCACTGCACTCAACGCGGCGTACGACTTCGAGTTTGCATTGTTCAACGTTGCCTTGTCGGGCAGTGCGATCGCGACGGTGTTGCGCGACGATGCCGCAGTCAGCGCCGGTCGGTTCACGGTCGAACTCGACTTCACCGACGTGCCGTTCGCCGCGGCGCAGGAGTATTTTATCGAAGTGCGGGTGCGCAACGGCACGGATACCGGCGACTATGCGCCCTTGCTGTTCGGGAAGGCGGCGAGTGAACAAGTTGCCGCGGGCCTAGTGCCGTGAGCGGGCCTTGGCCTGGAACAGTCAGTGCGGCGTCAAGATTCCGGCGTCGCGGAACCGACGTATCGGCGATGCCCTGGACCCACTTGGTGACATCGGTGCAATCGTCGCTGGGCACCTGCGCGTCGCGGGATTTGATCTGCCGCAGCGCAACGATCGAGGCTTTCGGAGTCACCACGATACTGAACGGCCTCTCGGATGTCATCGGCCGAGAAGCGTAGATTTGGCGATTGGCTCACCGGCCTTGCCAATTGCCGCCAGCCGCTTGGGATCCGGGATCCGCGCCCTCCAACAGGTTTTCGCTCAATCCTGTTTTGGCCTCCCGACGGCGTGTTTTGCGTAACTTCCTAGTGCCGCGCTTTTGCGGCGTGCCACCCTCGGCTCCGCCATGACCCATCGTCGATCCTCGACTCTCCTCGCGCTGATCCTGACCCAGGCGTGTGTCGCCGCGGAATCGGATCGAAGCGGCGACATGTTCCGTGGCAGCCAGAGCGTCGACGACCGCAGCGATACGCGGCCGACAATGAGCCTGGAAACGTTGCGGACCTGCGTCGCGCTGGAAGACGACACGCGACAGTTGCGTCGCGATGTCGATTCAGCCCAGCTCTCGCTCGAGTTAGCCGAGCGTGATTTTCGTGCCATCGACCATCAGGTGCAGACGTTGAAGCAGACGCTGGACCTGGAGGATGGGCGCGCGGTCGATAACTACAACGGAAAAGTCGAGGAGCACGGCCGTGCGCTGGATGCATTCAACGCGCGGGTCGAGCCGTACAACCATCTGCTCGAGCCGCTGGATTCCGCCATCGCGCGCTTCAACGACAAATGCACCCTGCCCTACCTGGAGCGCGACATGCTTACCGTTCGTGTGGAGCGCGAAGCGGCGATCAGGGCGCAGATCGAAGCGGAACAGCGGCCCTGAACCTGAAAGAAAATTGCAAACGAGGCTCCCGGAGTCCGCGCGCTCAAGCATCCGCGCCCCGGCAGACTCAGGCACGTGCGCCGGCTTCCGCGGCCAGCATCGGCACCACCACGCCCCAACTGGCGCGGAGACTGGGAGCCGAGCAGCCAGGCGATCGTCAAACGAGACATGGCGGGAGATCAGCTACGGTGGAAATCGTGGAACAGCGCAAAAAGCGACAGCAGGTCTACGCGCTTCGGGACGACGTTGGGGTTCGCTTGCTAACTCCCATCCTGTGAACTCGGCGACACGCCCAACAACGACCGGCGCCGCACCTCCAGGCGTGGCGCGTCAGCCGCCGGCGCCGGCACTTCGCCACCGTCCAAAGCGCGCAGCCAACGCCGCGCTTCGAGGGCGAACGGATGGCGCGCACCGAATAGTGTTTCGCGTTGGGCGATCGCGCGTCCGATCGCGGCGCGGGCGCCCTCGGTGTCGCCGCGCCTTGTGCTGAGCACGGCGCGGGCAAGTTGCAGTTCGGCCCAACGCGGATGGCCGCCATCGCGAATACCGCGCAGGGTCGGCTCGGTGGCGTCGAGGTCGCTGGCAGCTCCGGCGTCACGCTGTGCCGCCAGTCGGAGCCAGGCACGATCGAGATGTGCATAGGCGCGCAAAACATTGCCCGGCGCGACGTTCGCATAGTCGCGCGTGATCACC
>JBKJTK010000166.1:0-7487 GCA_046590875.1 Chiayiivirga sp. | reverse complement strand
CGGGAGCAAAGACGCAGAAGCGCACGCTGACGATCAAGGCCGCGCGGCCCCTGTTGCTCGAGGACGAGGCCGGCAAGCTCGTCAACGAGGAAGAGATCCCTCAGCAGGCGATCGCGGCATGCGAGCAGCACGGCATCGTGTTCATTGACGAGATCGACAAGGTGGCGAAGCGGTCGGAGAGCATGGGCGCCGACGTCAGTCGCGAGGGCGTGCAACGTGACCTGCTGCCGCTGGTGGAAGGGTCTACGGTCAGCACCAAGTACGGCGTGGTGAAGACCGACCACATCCTGTTCATCGCCTCGGGGGCCTTCCACATCGCCAAGCCGAGTGACCTGATCCCGGAGTTGCAGGGCCGGTTCCCGATCCGGGTTGAACTGAGTCCGCTGTCGCAAGCCGACTTCGTCCGCATCCTGACCGAACCCAGCGCCGCACTCACCAAGCAGTACCGGGCCTTGCTCGGGACCGAAGGCGTCACGCTGGAGTTCGGCGCCGACGCGATCGATCGCCTCGCCGCGATTGCATTCGAGGTCAACGCGCGACACGAAAACATCGGTGCGCGCCGTCTGCACACGGTGCTGGAAAAATTGCTCGACAAGATCAGCTACGAGGCGCCGGACCGCGACGGTGAATCCCTGCACATCGATGCGTCCTACGTCGACGCGCACCTGGGCGATCTGGTACGCGACGAGGATCTGTCGCGCTATATCCTGTAGCTAGAATCCTGCATTAGGCGAAGAGAAAATCGTGAGCGGTCCCCGTCCCACCGGCATCACGCTGCACAAGGCCTCGCACGTGCTCGAAGTCGAATTCGACAGCGGCGAGGTGTTCCGACTGCCGGCCGAGTACCTGCGGGTGAATTCGCCTTCGGCCGAAGTGCAGGGCCACGGCCCGAGCCAGAAAGTGCTGGTCGCGGGCAAGCGCGACGTCAATATCGCCGCGATCGAACCGGTCGGTCACTACGCGGTGCTGTTGCGCTTCGACGATGGCCACGACACCGGCATCTTCAGCTGGTCCACGCTGCACGAGCTGGGACGCACCCAGGCCGAGCAGTGGCCGAAGTATCTGGCGGCGTTGGAAGCGGCGGGGATGTCGCGCGCGGGGCGCTGACAACACGCGCCGAAGTCGTTCGTACAGGCTCTTAGCGCGTCGAAGCTCGTCGCAGCATTTCCCGATGCGGAATATCGTCTTCAAGATATTCCTCCGACGCGACTTCGAATTCGTGCTTGCCGTAGTAGCCGACCAGATGCGCCTGCGCGCCGATCCGGACGCCGCTGCTGGGCCACAGTTGCCCGAGGTGGTGCAGTGCGAGCCGGACCAGTTCGTCGCCCAGACCGCGACCGCGGAACGCCGACGCGGTGACGACGCGACCGAAGCTGGCATCGGGATAGCTCAGGCCCGGCGGCAGCAGGCGTAAATACGCCGCGAGCGTGCCAGCGCCGCGCTCATCCTGAGCTTGTCGAAAGACGTGACCGAGCAGGTGCCGTGCGTCTGGAGCGCGATCCTTGTCGTCGAGATCGAGATAGGCGCAGCGCTGTTCGACCACGAACACCTCGGCACGCAGACGCAGCAGGTCGTAGAGATCGTCCGGCGACAGTTCGGCGAATCGGCACAGCTGCCATTGCAGATCGATCACCGGGGTTGAAGCATTCATCGGACGATCTTGCCGGCGAGGCGCCTACGTTGCCAAGCTCGCGGGCCAAGTTGAGGCGATCGTCACCCGAAACAAACCGTGCGCTAGCGCACGGCAAAAAGGCTATCTATCGGAAAAGGTTCATTTTGCTGCAGTGCGGGATGTGTGATGGAATTCGCGTGTTAGCTTGCGCCCCGCCATGGAGGCATCAGGGCGCAGGGGAACCGCGCCCGAACTCGTTGTCCAATCTTTTGGGGTCTATCAATGAAGCAGCGTAACTTGGCTGCGGCGCTCGGCGCCGCGCTCTCACTTTCCTTAATCTCATTGTCGGCGTTCGCGCAGGCTGCGGCCGATGCCAACCGTGTGATGATCCAGTTCCAGCCCGGATTCGCGGGTCGGGGTGCGCTGCACGCTGCCGGCGGCACCGTGCACCACGAACTGGGCAACAATGTGTTCGCCGTGACGCTGCCATTGCAGGCGCTGCGCGGCTTCGAGAACAACCCGAACGTGGCCTACGTCGAACAGGATGTGGTGCGCCGTCCGCTCGGCCAGGTCACGCCGTACGGCATCACCAATGTGCAGGCGCCGCAGACGGTCGCCACCGGCGCCGACGGCACCGGCATCAAGGTGTGCATCATCGACTCGGGCATCAAGGCCGACCACGAAGACTTCGCCGGCATCTCCATGACCGGTTACGCCTCCGCCGGCCAGAGCTGGAACAACGACAGCTGCGGCCACGGTTCGCACGTCGCCGGCACCATCGCGGCGGCCAACAACAGCGTCGGCGTCGTCGGCGTGAGCCCGGGCAAGGTCTCGCTGCATCTCATCAAGGTATTCGACGGTGCGGCCTGCGGCTGGACCTATGCCTCTACCCTGGTCGACGCCGCCAACCGCTGCGAAAGCGCTGGCGCCAGGATCATCAGCATGAGCCTCGGCGGCGGCGGTGCAACCACCACCGAGCGTAATGCGTTCGACGGCCTCAATTCGCGCGGCATCCTGAGCATCGCGGCGGCTGGCAACGACGGCAACAGCACGCTGAGCTACCCAGCGTCCTACAGCAGCGTGATGTCGGTCGCGGCGGTTGACTCCGCCAACGTCAAGGCGACCTTTTCGCAGTCCAACGCCGAAGTCGACATCTCGGCCCCGGGCGTGGGCGTGCTCAGCACCTACCCGACCCGCGATGGCTCGGTCACCGTCGGCACCACCGGCTACATGGCTTCCGCACTGGAAGGCAGCCCGCAACTGGTTCGCAGCGGCGGCATGGTCAATGGCGGCCGCTGCACCGCGGCTGGTTCCTGGGCCGGCAAGGTCGTGCTGTGCGAGCGCGGCGACATCGCCTTCGCCGACAAGGTGCTCAATGCCCAGGCCGGCGGTGCGACCGCAGCGGTCATCTACAACAACGTCGCCGGCGGCTTCGGCGGTACGCTCGGCACCACGGTCACGTCCATTCCTTCGGTCACCATGACCCGCGAAGATGGCCTCTCGCTCGTCGGCAGCAGTGCGACCGCAGCGGTGAGCGCGGTGACGGAAACCAACGTCAGCGGTTACGCCTACCTCGACGGCACCTCGATGGCGACACCGCACGTGTCCGGTGTAGCCGCGATCGTGTGGAGCGCCAAGCCCACCGCGACCAACCAGCAGGTGCGCGATGCGTTGACCTCGACTGCGCTTGATCTCGAAGCCGCGGGCCGCGACAACAACACCGGCTTCGGTCTGGTGCAGGCCTTCGCTGCGGCTGAAGCGCTCACCACGCCGCCGCCGCCGGCGACCGTGCCGACCAGCCTGACCGCGACCAATGATGGCGTGTTCAAAGGCAAACGCCGCTTCACGCTGCGCTGGACCGCCGGTGCGGCGACCGTGGACGTCTATCGCGGCGCCACCAAGGTGAAGTCGGCGATCGCCAATACGGGCACCACGACCGACAGCCTTCGGACCAGCGGCAGCGGTAGCTTCGTCTACCAGGTCTGCAATGCGGGCTCGACCAGCAATTGTTCGAACTCGTTCACCGTCAGCTACTGAGTCTCGGCGACTGCGGCATCCACGGGGCCCGCTTCGGCGGGCCCCGTGCGTTTCCGGACCCGTCGCGTCCGACGCGATGCGATAATCCGCGAATGAGCGATTCCAGCGACAAGCCAGGCACCACCCATTTCGGCTACCGCGAGGTGGCGGTCGAGGAGAAGAAGAAACTCGTCGGCCGCGTGTTTTCTTCGGTCGCGCAGAAGTACGACCTGATGAACGACCTGATGTCGTTCGGGATCCATCGTTTGTGGAAGCGCTATTTCGTTGCGACCGCGGGGGTGAAGCGCGGCGACCGCGTGCTGGATCTCGCGGGGGGCACCGGCGATATTGCGGCCCTGCTGCATGAGCGGGTCCTTCGACAGGCTCAGGATGATCGGGATGAAGGCAGCGTGGTGCTGGGCGATATCAATGCCGAGATGTTGCGCGTGGGCCGCGACCGCCTCACCGACCGCGGCCTGGTCCGCGGCCTCGACTACGCCCAGCTCAATGCCGAAGCCCTGCCGTTTCCGGAGGCGAGTTTCGATCTGGTCACGATCGCGTTCGGGCTGCGCAACGTTACCGACAAACAGACCGCGCTCACTGAAATGTTCCGCGTGCTGAAGATCGGGGGCCGCGCCCTGGTGCTGGAGTTCTCGCAGGTGAAAGCAGCAAAGCTGAAGCCGCTTTACGACTTCCATTCCTTCCAGATATTGCCGCGACTGGGGCGGCTGTTTGCGGGCGATCCGGAGTCTTATCAATATCTCGCCGAATCGATCCGGCAGCACCCGCCGCAGGACGAACTGCGCGCGATGATGGAAACCGCCGGTTTCGCGCGTTGCGACTACCGCAACCTCTCGGCCGGCATCGTCGCGATCCATTCGGGCTACAAGGTGTAAAGGCATAGGCTGGGCAGCCCAGCGTACGCACTGCCGAGAACGGGTCGGTTTGCCGGGTTAAACTCGCCGCCTTGCTCCGCCAACCCCGAGGTCCGCCATGCGCATCGCTGCGCTCCTGCTGGTCTGCCTGCCGCTGATTGTCACCGCGGCCGAGCCCGATCGTCGCCACGACGAGCATTCCTGGGCCGAACCCGACAAGGTCGCGATCCGCGATCTCGGCCTGGATCTGCGCGTGGATTTCAAGCTCAAGCAACTACGCGGCGCCGCCGACCTGGCGCTGGACTGGAAAGACCCGAAGCACCGCTCCTTGATCCTCGATACGCGCGATTTGACGATCGAAAAGGTGCTGGGCAAGTCCGGTAACGATGGCTGGCGACGGTTGAGCTTCGGCCTCGCCAAACGCGATCCGATCTTCGGCCAGAAGCTGACGATCACGATGAAGCGTCAGTACGAGATCGTGCGCGTGCGCTATCGCACGGCATCCACCGCATCGGGTCTGCAGTGGCTGGAGCCGTCGATGACCTCCGGCAAGAAACTGCCCTTCATGTTCAGCCAGTCGCAGGCGATCCACGCGCGCAGCTGGGTGCCGCTGCAGGACACACCGGGCGTGCGTTATACCTACACCGCGCATCTGGAAACCGAGCCCGAGCTGATGGCACTGATGAGCGCCGACAATCCGCCCGATGCGGCGCGCGACGGCGATTACGTCTATCGCATGAGTCAGCCGATCCCGTCCTACCTGATGGCGATCGCGGCGGGCGACCTGGTGTTCCGTCCGATCTCCGAACGCAGCGGCGTGTGGGCCGAACCGGCTACGGTCGAGGCTGCGGTGAAGGAATTCGCCGACACCGAAAAGATGATTCAGACGACGGAGGCGCTGTACGGTCCCTATCGCTGGGAGCGCTACGACCTGCTGATCCTACCCCCGAGTTTTCCTTTCGGCGGCATGGAGAATCCGCGCCTGAGCTTCATCACGCCCACCGTGATCGTCGGTGACAAATCCCTCGTCAGTCTGATCGCGCATGAACTGGCGCATTCGTGGTCGGGCAATCTGGTCACCAATGCGAGCTGGAAGGACATGTGGCTCAACGAGGGCTTCACCTCCTATGTCGAGAACCGCATTGTCGAGTCGATGTACGGCATCGAGCGCTCGCAGATGGAAGACGTCATCAGCCAGTTCGGACTCAAGGCAGAACTGGCGACGCTGAAGCCCGAACAGCAACTCCTGACCTTGCCACTGCAGACCGGCATCGATCCGGATGAAGCGCTCACCGACGTGGCCTACATCAAGGGCGCGTGGTTCCTGACCTTTCTCGAACAGCGCTTCGGGCGCGAGACCTTCGATCCTTTCCTGCGCAGTTATTTCGACGAGTTCGCGTTCCAGAGCATCTCGACCGAACAGTTCGTCGAGTACCTGACGAAGCATCTGCTGTCGAAGAATACCGAGGCCGTTACCGAGGAGGAATTGCGCGCGTGGCTGCATGAGCCGGGCATTCCGACGTTCGCCCAGGAGGCGAAGTCCGCGCGCTTTGACGCCGTCGATGCCGCGCGGGCGAGCTGGTTGCAGAGCCGCAAGGCCGCGAATGAATTGCTGACCGCGACCTGGACCACGCAGGAGTGGGTGCGCTTCCTCGAAGGCATGCCCGAGACGCTGCCACCCGAGCAGCTGATCGAACTCGACAATGCCTTCCACTTCACCAGCACTGTGAATGGCGAGATCGCGCAGCGCTGGTATCCGCTCGCCGTGCGCAGTGGCTATTTCGAGGCACGTCCGGCGATCGCGGATTTCCTCAAACGCATCGGCCGGCGCAAGCTGATCATGCCGACCTACGAAGCGCTCGCCGTCACTACGGAGGGTCGCGAATTTGCGCGCAAGGTGTTCGCCGAAGCCAAGCCGGGCTATCACCCGATCACCACGGCGTCCGTGGATGCGGCGCTGGCTGATCCGAAGCCCTGATCCCGTCCAGCCCCTTTCCGAGGGGAGACGGGACAAGAGCAATAGGTAAGCCTTTCGACCATGCGCCGGGTTCTGCTCGTTTTGTTGCTCCTCGGCGCCATCGCGGTGGTGACGCTTGCCCTGCGTCCCGAACTCGCGCTCGACGCCGAGTTCGCCCGCCTGCGCTGGCAAGCCGAGGCGGTCGAGCGCAGGGTCGAGGTCAACGGCGATAACGTTGTCCAGCTCGAATCCGGCCGCGGTCCCACGCTGGTGCTGCTGCACGGCTACACCGGCAGCAAGGAGAACTGGCTCGCGTTGATGCCGCATCTCAACGATCGCTGGCGCGTGGTCGCGCCGGATCTGCCCGGCTGGGGCGCAAGTACGCGCCGCGATGACGCCGACTACGGCTACACCGCGCAGGCGGAGCGTCTAGCCGCGTGGCTGCCGACATTGGGCGAAGGACCCGTCGTCCTCGTTGGCCACTCGATGGGCGGTGGCATCGCCGCGGTGCTGGCGGCGCGACATCCCGAACTCGTCTCGCGTCTGGTGCTGATGGACGCCGGCGGCGCGCTGTTCCGCGAGAACGAATTCGGACGCGCCGTCCTGCGCGGCGAGAATCCGTTCGCGGTGCACGACCACGCCAGCCTCGAGCGTTATCTGGCCACCGTGTTCGACGATCCGCCCTTCGTGCCGTGGCCCGCGGATCGTGCCTTGATTGCCCGCCGCATCCAGGACGCCGCGTTCGAGTCGAGCGTGCTCGACCGCATCGGTCGAGGACCGGATGCGTTCCTGCCGAGTGCCGAAGCGCAAAGCATCGTTACGCCGACCTTGTTGCTGTGGTGCGGCGCCGATCGGGTGATCGATGCCAGTGCCGCCGACGTGTATCGTGTTGCGATCGCGGGCAGCGTGGTGAAACTGCTCGATGGCTGCAACCATATGCCCATGATGGAACGCCCGGCCGAGACCGCCGCGGCGCTGGAGGAATTCCTGCAATGAACGTGTCGACCCGGATTCTGCTGCTCGCCAC
>JBKJTK010000444.1:0-10031 GCA_046590875.1 Chiayiivirga sp. | reverse complement strand
GCGCGCTGCACGCTTTCGGTGACGCGCACGGTATCGACCTGCTGCTTCAGGCGCGCCAGATTCCCTTCTGCGCCGCGGATTGCACCTTGAAGGGCCCGGATGCTGTCGTCATAGGAGACGATCATCTGCCGATCGGTCGCGATCTCGCTTTCAAGCGGGGCGAGCTTGAGCGCGACATCCCGCGCCAGTGTTTCGTCGCCCTTCGTCAGCGCACCCTCGATGTAGCCCTCGTACTCATTCGCCTTGGCCTGCTTGTCGACGGCTTTTTTCTCGGCAAGATTGCGCTGCGCCATGATCTTCGTGAGGTCGTCGCGCGACTTCAGCAGCGCGTTTTGCGAATCGCGGATTTCCTGATCCAGAATGCGAATCGCGTTCTTGTCGACGATCGCCTGCCCGGCTTCGGTCGCTGTGCCGCGGAACAGGGTCAGGATTTTCTGCAGGATGTTCATCATGTCAGGCGATCTCGTGGGCGAAGGCTTCGGCGGCTTCGAGGGTGTTATCGGCGAGTACCAGGATTTCCTCGATCACATTCGCGAGCGGCGCGCGCGCCGACAACTCACCGAACACGATGTACAGGTCCTCGCCGTTCACTGCGAGCAGCCCGATGTTCGACAGCGGGTTCAGCGGATTCATGCGCAGGCAGGTTTCGTTGAAGCGATGGCGATCCTTCACCTGCGAGACGCCACACAGCGGCGCCGACACGAAGATCTGATCGCCGGAGGCGGCAATCTGGATCACGAGGTCGCCGTGTTCGGTCATGGTGGCGGCGATCGACGGCTCCGCTCCCTCGTGGAGTTCAAACGTGACGCCCGAGCTTGAAAGCTCGGAAGCGACCAGTTCGCGATACAGCGCGGGGGTGGTCCAGGCGGTGGTCATGGGGTTGGGCTCGTAGGATCAGGAAACGGGGGCCGCAGCATAGCTGCTCTAAACTACGCTCGACGCGCCAGAGTGGCGGAATGTGACGTGCCGGGCACGCCCCCGGCATTATCCTGCCGACGGCCTCGCCCGGTAACCCATCGAACCCTGTGAGACGGTCAATCTAAGCCTGCGCGCCTGAATCAGCGGTTAGGGCATGCGCTGAAAGGCTATGATCGTCGCTTCGCAATCCAGCGAGGTGGCACTTGCTTGCGTTGACCGCGATCGTCCGCTTCTGCCCTCGCCGTGCGCCGCGCGTCGGCGCGGTTACCGATCGATGTGACGTTGCGCCACGGGAGCGTTCGCGATGAGCGCCGTTGCCCCCGGCCGGCCCCGCATCCTGCTGGTCGACGATTCGCCGGTGATGCGCAAGGCCGCCGCCAAGATGCTGGGCGACGAGTTCGACGTCGTTACTGCCACGGACGGCGTCGACGCCTGGGAGAAGATCCAGGCCGACACCGAAATCCAGGTGATCTTCACCGACCTTTCCATGCCGATCATGGACGGTTACGCGCTACTGCAGAAAATCCGCGCGGCCGAGGACGAGGGCACGCTCAAGATGCCGGTCATCGTGGTGACCGGCGCCGAGAACGACGACGACGCGCGCAGGAAGGCGCTCGATCTTGGCGCGACCGATTTCATCACCAAGCCATTCGGCAGCATCGACCTGCTGGCCCGCGCCCGGGCGCACGCCAACTACCGCCGCATCGCGCAGAAACTTGAAGCGCAGATTCCGCTCGATGCGCTTACCGGTCTCGCCAACAAGGCCGGATTTCTCGACCGGTTGCAGCACGACATCGCAGTTTCTCGGCGTCACTCCAAACCGCTCAGCTTGGTGCGGATCGAGATCGACGACTTTCGCAATGTGTTCCTGAAGCAAGGCAAGGCCGGTGCCGAGGCGCTGATCCAGCATGTCGCGGAAACCCTTCGCGGTCGCGTCCGCAAGGAAGACACCGCCGCGCGTATCGGCCTCGCCGGCTTCGCGCTGGCATTACCCGCCGGACAACAAGAGGGCAGTCGTGGACTCGTCGACCGCATGCGCGCGCAGTTTGAAAGTGATGTCGTCACTGTCGCGGGCAAGTCACTTCGTCTCAGCATCAGCGCGGCTGTCAGCACACCGGAACTGCACGCTTCGCTGAGCGCCGCCGAAGCGCTTGCTGCATGCGAGCAACTGCTGCAAAACGCCTTGCTGGCGGGCGGGAATCATGTGTTGGGGGATACGGACGCGGGTATTCCGTCGTCGGAGTCTGCGGGCGGCGTGGAACGGCCTGCGATTGCGTCCAAAGTCACACCGACGGGGATCGAATCGGTGGCTGCGCCGACGCCGATTCCCGAACCTGTGCTCGCCATCAACGTTCCGACGATCGAAGCGCCGGCCCAGCACCAAGCCGCAAGCCCAAGCCAGACTGCCGGTCCGACGGTCTCGATCGACGAAGCCCTGCAACGTATTGCACGCGACGAGACTCAGGCCGTCGTTCCGGCATTGCCGCAGCTCATCACGCGCTTGCTGCCACTCTTGCGCCTGCTCAGCGCACGCCAGCGCACGCAGTTGGTTTCCTACCTGCAAAAGCTGGGCGCATAACCGCAGCGGCGTCACCAGAGGATGCGTTCGTGGTTGTCGTCATCGCGGAGGGCGGCTCTCCGCATGCCGCACCTGCCCCGCGCCGCGCACCACGAAGCGTTCGATCGTGAGTGATTCCGCACCCATCGGACCGTAGGCATGCAGGCGGGTGGTGGAGATGCCGATCTCGGCGCCGAGTCCCAGTTCGCCGCCGTCCGAGAAGCGCGAGGAGGCGTTCACCATCACCACGGCCGAGCGCAGCGCGGCGACGAAGCGGTCGGCGGCCGCGTCGTCTGCGGTCGCGATCACTTCGGTGTGATCGGAGCCGTAACGGCGGATGTGCGCAATGGCTTCGTCGAGATCATCAACCACGCGTACGGAGAGGATCAGGTCGAGGAATTCGGCAGCGTAGTCGGCATCGGTCGCGGTCTTCGCCTCGGGAACCAGAGCGCGCGTCGCGTCGCAGCCGCGCAGCTCGACCCCGCGTTGGTGCAGCGCGCGTGCGGCGCGGGGCAGGAACTCGTTCGCGACCAACCGATGCACAAGCAAGGTTTCGAGCGCATTGCAGACCCCCGGGCGCGTAGTCTTGCCGTCGATCAGCAGACCGAGCGCGAGGTCGGCGTCGGCCGCCGCATCGACGTAGAGATGGCAGACGCCTTGGTAGTGCTTTATCACCGGCACACGGGCGTGTTCGGCGACGAAGCGGATGAGGCGCTCGCCGCCTCGCGGAATCGCGAGATCGACCAGATCGCTGAGCTGCAACAACGTCAGTACGTGTTCGTGGGCGGGGTCGTCGATCGTGGTGATCGCGGCCTCGGGCAGGCTGAAGTCTCTCAGCGTGCTGCGCAATACGGTCGAGATCGCGGCGTTGCTGCGCCGCGCCTCGCGTCCGCCGCGCAGGATCGCGGCATTGCCGGCGCGCAGACAGAGCGCGGCCGCATCGGCCGTCACGTTCGGTCGCGCTTCGTAGATCATCGCGATCAGACCCAGCGGCAGGCGCACGCGCTCCACCGTGATGCCATTGGGTCGCGTCTCACGCCGAGTAATTTGTCCAACCGGATCGGGCAAATTGGCGACCGCACGCACGCCGGCCGCGATCGCGTCGACGCGGCCGCGATCCAGCCGCAAGCGGTCGATCAGCGCTGCACCCAACTTGTTTGCTTCGGCCTCTGCCACGTCGGCGGCATTGGCGGCGAGAATCGCCTCGGCCTCGGTCTCGATGCGCGCCGCCATCGCGCGCAACAAAGCGCTGCGTTGCGCGGCATCCAGTGCCGCGATATCGAGTTGCGCCGCGCGTGCGGCGACCGCAAGCGCACGCACGTCCAGGCTCATGCACCGACCTCTTCGCTCGCTGTGAGGACCAGGTCATCGCGGTGCACGATGTTCTCGCCGTAGCTGTAGCCCAGCGTGGCCTCGATTTCGCGCGTGTGCCGACCCGCGAGTCGGCGGATTTCGTTGGCGGAGTATTGCGCGACGCCGCGCGCCAGCGCTGACGTTTCGTCCGGACCGCGGATCTCGACCACGTCGCCGCGGCCGAACTCGCCTTCGACACCACTGACGCCGCCGGGGAGCAGTGAGGCACGACCCTCGCGCAGCACTCGCGCCGCACCCGTGTCGACGCGAATATGGCCATGCGCGCCGGGCGCGTGTCGTATCCAGTGCCTGCGCGCGGCCAGGCGCGAACGCGCCGGGGCAAAGCGCGTGCCGTGCAGGGTGTCGGCCACGAGTGCGCGTACCGTCTCAGCGTCGCTGCCGGGAAACAGCACGGTTGCGATGCCGGCTTCGGCCGCCTTCTGCGCCGCCTGCAACTTGGTCAGCATGCCGCCGGTCCCGTGCGCGCTACCGGCTCCGCCCGCCATTGCCAACACCGCCGGCGTGATGACCTCGATCTGCAACAGCGGCTTCGCGTCCGGACGCACACGCGGATCGGAATCAAACAGACCCGGCACGTCGCTCGCGATCAGCAAGAGATCGGCATCGACCAGCGCCGCCACCATCGCGGCGAGGTTGTCGTTGTCGCCGAGTTTCAGCTCGTCCACGCCGACGGTATCGTTTTCGTTCACCACCGGAATTGCGCCCAGCCGTAGCAGTTCGCGCAAGGTATCGCGTGCGTTGAGATAACGCCGACGGTGCTTGAGATCATCGTGAGTCAGCAGCACCTGCGCCACCGGCGCATCGAAGAAACGCTGCCACAAGGCCACCACCGGCGCCTGCCCGAGTGCGGCCAGCGCTTGCTTGCCCGCGAGCGAGTCACGTGCGTCGCCCCCTTGACGCAACAAGGCACGACCCGCCGCGACGGCACCGGATGAAACGATCACCACTTCGCGTCCAGCGGCGCGACTGAGTCGCACGAATTCCGCCAGCCCCAGAACGTGCCGCGTGCTCAGCCCCGACTCCGCCGCAGCAAGCAGACTACTGCCGACCTTGAGCACGGCGCGCCGCCACGGCGGCAGCGGCTGTGACTCGAAGCGCGGCAACGTGCTCACAAGGCGCTCAGCGCAGTGAGCCTTGCGCGAAGCACGTCCAACCGAAGATCGCCGGCCGCACCGGGGGAAACCCGCGCGGCGAGGCTAGCCTCTGGCGTGCGTCCCGCGCCGACCGCACTCGCGGCTTCCGCCGCCGCGCGGTAGGCATCTCGAAACGGCACGCCCGCAGCCGCCTGTTCGATGGCCACATCGGTCGCATACATCGACGGCTCGATCGCCGCGCGCATCGCGGCGGGCTTCCATTCAATATTCCGCAGTAGATCCGGCAGCAGCTCCAGCGCGCCGAGACCGCGCCCGAAGGCATGGAAGATCGCACCTTTGGAAAATTGCAGATCGCGGTGATAACCCGAGGGCAACGACAGCAATTGTTCGATCTCGCTACGCGCAGCCGCGGCGCTGGCGTAGCTGGCGCGCATGAGTTCGATCACATCGGGATTGCGCTTGTTCGGCATCAGCGAACTGCCGGTGGTGTACTCGGGCGGCAGCGTGACAAAACCGAATTCGACGCTGGTGAACAACGACAAGTCCCACGCCAGTCGACGCAGATCCAGCAACGCCGATGCCAGGGCCTCGATCGCGGCGAGTTCAAACTTGCCGCGCGACAACTGCGCATAGGCTGCCGACAGCTGCAGGCGACCGAAGCCAAGCGAGGCCGTGGTGTGGTCGCGCGCGAGTGGCAGATTGACCCCATAACCGGCCGCGCTGCCGAGCGGGTTGGCATCGATCCAGCGTCGCGTGTCGCTTGCGCGCACCGCATCGTCGATGAATCCTTCGGCCCAGGCTGCCCACCACATGCCGGCCGACGAAACGACGGCGCGTTGCAGATGGGTATATCCAGGCAAGGGCAAGCCCGCGTCGGCTTCGGCACGCTCCAGCGCGACTTGCGCACATTCGTGACATAGCGCGATGAGGCGCGCGAGCCGGTCCTTCAGCCACAGGCGTGTCGCGACCAGAATCTGGTCGTTGCGGCTGCGGCCGGTGTGGATCTTGCGGCCGGTGTCGCCGAGACGCTCGATCAGACGCGCCTCGATCGCGGAATGGCCGTCCTCGTACTGCTCATCGAGCACAAAGCGGCCGCTGTGGAAATCATCCGCCAGCGTCGCCAACTCGCGCTTCAGACTGTCGAGTTCCTCACCGACAAGGATGCCGATCTGCTGCAAACCTTCGGCGTGCGCGCGACTGGCTTCGATATCGAAGGCGAAGAATTCGCGATCGAGGATGACGTCCGCGCCCGCAAGAAAGCGCTGGATGCGCGCGTCGACCTTGACGCCGGGCTTCTGCCACAACAGGTCGCTCATGCGCTTGGCTCCTCGACAGGAATGCCTGTCAGTTCGTCCAGCCCGAAGGCAAGATTGAGATTCTGCAGCGCCTGCGTGGCGGCGCCCTTGAGCAGGTTGTCCTCGGTCGCCACCACCGCCAGGCGGCGACCGTCTTGCGACAGCGAGAAACCACCGATTTCAACATGATGCTTGCCGGCGATGCGGCTGACCCAGGGCGCCTCGTCGATCACGCGCACCAACCGCTCGTCCGCATACCGCCCCCGATAACGCTCACGAATTTCATCGAGAGAAACCGGACGCGAAAGATGCAGGTTCGCCGTGATCGTCAGCCCGCGGAAGTGTTGCGCAACATGTGGCAGAAACTCGACGGGATGCCGCAGCCGACGCGTCACCTCGCGCTCGTGCAAATGACCGGTGAGTGCGTAAGGCATCAGGTTGTCGCGCAGCTTGTCGGGATCGTTCTTGTCAGAAGGCGACGTGCCCGCGCCGGAGTAACCAGAAACGCCGAAACACTGCACCGGCCCCTCCAGCGCATCGAGCATCGGCGCGACCGCGAGTTGCATCGCCGTGGCGTAGCAGCCGGGATTGCTGATGCGACGTTGTCCGGAATATCCGGCGCGGGTCAGTTCCGGCAGGCCGTAGTACCAGCGTTCGTCGAAACGGTAGTCCGCGGAGAGATCGATGATCACGGGATCGACACCGACCGCGTCAAACGCCGCGACGCAAGCTGCGGCCTTGCCGTTCGGCAACGCTAACACCACCGCATCCGCCGCAAAGCCGGGAAGTTCCTCGTGCGTCGGCGAGCAATAACGCAGCTCGCCGCGATATTCGGGAATGTGGTCGACGACGCGCTGGCCGTCCAGTTCCCGCGAAGACACGAACACCAGCTCGAAATTCGGATGCGCGGCAATCAAACGCATCAACTCCGAGCCCACGTAGCCACGCGCACCGACCAGACCAACCAAGAAACGCGACGTCATGTCTGGTGCTCCCGCTCGAGCAGAAAATCCAGATGCCGCCGTACCACTGGCCACTCTGAACTGATGATCGAAAACACCACGGTGTCGCGCACGCTGCCGTCCGGCATCAGCATGTGATTCCGCAGCACACCATCCTGCTTCGCGCCCAGCCGTTCGATTGCGGCTCGGGAGGCCTGATTGAACCAATGGGTGCGGAACTCGACCGCAATGCATCCCATCGTCTCGAACGCGTGCGCAAGCAGCAGCCTCTTGGCCTCGGTATTGAGTGCGCTTCGTTGCACGCGCCGGGCGTACCAGGTCCAGCCGATTTCGACCCGTCGATTGTCGACTTCGATATTGCCGTAGCGCGTGCTGCCGACCACCACGCCCTCCGCGTCGCGCACCGCGAACGGCAGCGCGCGCCCCTGCGCCTGCCCGCTCAGCGCAGTTTGGATGTAAGCCTCGGTTGCGTCGGGCGCGGGCACCGAGGTGTACCAGAGCTTCCACAACTCGCCGTCGGCGGCGGCGGCACCCAGCGCGTCGGCGTGCGTCGCCTGTAAAGGTTCCAACGCGACATGTTTGCCACGCAATGTCGGCGCCGAGGCCCAATGATTCGATGCGGCGGTTGGCGTCATCGTTCAGTCCTTCAACGTTGCGGTGCGGTCGCGGCAATGCGACACGCAGGCGGCGATCTGGGCAAAGTCGTCGAATCCGTACCAGAACACCGTCCACTTCTCCTGTTTGATGCAGCCGTCGGCTTCACCGAAGTAAAACGGGTTGACCGCATTGCCGTTGCGCGAGCGCCAGAACAAGCGCGGATTTCGTTCCCGCATCACCTGCCACACGGCGCGCCCGAGGCCTTCGCCCTGCGCCTCGTCGAGTACCGCGAACTTGTCAAGATAAGTCACGCCTTCTTCTTCGGTCAGGATCAGCGCCGCGCGATAGTTCTCGCTGACATAGGCGCGGAACAAGCGGGTACGCTCGAAATAATCCTTGAACAGGCGGCGTCCGAACGCGGATTCGATCAACTCACGCAGGCGCGCGAGATCAAGCTCGCCCCACGAGGTGACGCTCAGCACACGCTCACCACGCCGCACCAGCGTGCCCGAGCCCTTGTGGGTGAACAGTTCCTTCGCCAGTTCGGAAGGCTGGGTGATCGATACCGACGAGGTCGGCGGCAGGCGATCCAGGAGGTCTTTGATTTGCTCGATCTTCACCCGCATGCCGCCATTGATCCACGGTTGCTGCATCAGGTGTTCGTACTCGGTCGAAAGATTGATCGAATCGATCACACGACCGTCGCCGTCGAGCAGTCCGCCGGTGCCGGTCAGAAACACGATCTTGTAGGGCTGCAGCACCTTCACCATTTCGTTTGCGGCGAAGTCGGCGTTGATGTTGAGGATCTGCCCGCCCACGGTTTCGCCCAGACTCGCGATCACCGGGATCGAGCCCGCCGCGAGGCAGGCCTCGATCGGTGCGAGATTGACGCGCCTCACCTCACCTACGAGGCCCAGCGCATCGCGGTCGAGGTAGTCGGCCTCGAACACGCCGGAAATGATCGACGTCGCGCGCGCATCGCCGGCTTGCAAGGCTTCCACCAGCTTGAGGTTCTGGGCCTGGAACACGCGCCGCACGATCGCAAGCGATTCCACCGTGGTCACGCGCAGGCCATTCACCGTCTTCTTCTCGATGCCGGCGGCGGCGAATGCCTCGTCCAGCTGCGGACCAGCGCCGTGGATGACGATGGGTGTCAAACCGACATCCTGCAGAAATGCGAGGGAGGAAGTCAGCGCCTCGAGATCGTCGCGCAACACCGCACCGCCGACTTTGACCACCGCGAAGCGCTTCGCGTCGAGTTGCGAGAAACGCTTGAGGTACTGCGAGATCTCCTTCGCGCTCGCCATGCTGGAAAGCAGGCGCACGATGGTCTGGCGGGTCTGGATGTCGTGCTTGTCGTTCATTTCTTGTCGATCATTGCTAGTTTTCTGGCTTTATCTTTGCTCGTCATCCCGGCGCAAGCCGGGACCCATGCTCTTGTAGCGGGATGACGGACGTGCGGGATCAGGGTGTTTCGAGAATCCGTATCACATGTTCGGTGTAGCGACGCAACTGATCCACCGCGACCCATTCGTCGGCCGTATGCGCCTGTGCGATGTCGCCCGGTCCAAACACAATGGTGGTGAGGCCGGCCTGCGAGAACAGCGAGGCCTCGGTCCAGAAATCCACCGCGTTGCCGATCGGCAGATGCAACGCGTCGGCGAAATCGCGCGCAGCAAGGCGCCTTTCCTCCGCCGAGGCCGCCTCGCCCGCGGGTAGCGAGGGACCGCGAAACGTCTCCTCGTAGTGCTCCAGCGCTTCCGTCGAAGCGTATCCGCGGAATTGCGCGTGTAGCGCGTCGATATCCTGCGAAGGCAGTGGGCGGAAACCAAAACGCACTTCGGCCGCCGGCGCGATCATGTTTGCCTTGATTCCGCCTTCGACCCGGCCGATGTTGAAGCGCAGCCCCGTCAGCCCGCCGAAGCGCGCATGCGACTGCGATTCGACGAAATCCAGCGCGCGGCAGCCCCAGCGCATCGCTTGATGCACGGCACTGGCCTGCATCGCGTTCTCGCCCGAGGCATGTCCGGCCGTGCCGCGGAACCGCATCAGCACCGAGGCGATGCCGCGATGCGCCAGCACGGCCTCGCAGCCGGTGGGTTCGGCCACGATGACCTCGCGGAAGCCGTGGTCGCGGGCGAGGAAGGCGGCGATGCAGCGTGCGTCGTTCGCTTCCTCGTCGCTACTGAAGAGTAACGCGGCGTCGCCGGTGGTCGCATTCGCTGCCGCCACC
>JBKJTK010000111.1:0-9832 GCA_046590875.1 Chiayiivirga sp. | reverse complement strand
GCCAGATCCTCGACGGCACGCCGATGCCGGGTTCACCCGGCCTGGCCGACACTCTGGCGCAGTTGAAACTGAACTTCGATGTGCTGAAAGGCCAGATGGGCTTCAACAACCCGCAGGTCGAGACCAATCGTTTCTCGCTGCGGCGCGAGCTGTTCCGCATTCCGGAAGGTCCGGAAGGTGACGCTGAGTGGAAGCGCAAGCTCGACGCTTCGCGCGTCGCGGACCTGTGGGGCGTGCCAGAATTCCGCCGCTACGCGCGTCCTTTCGCGCCCGAGTCGGCCGGACCGCAGCCGGGCCTGGTGATCGAGTTCTCGACCAACGTGACCTTCGGCCTCAACTTCTTCGGCTGGGATCTCGGTCCGCAGGACAGCTCCTACGACTCGAGCCAGTTCGCCACCCGAATCCGTTCGGTCGGCGCGTGGTTCGCCGACTACGCCGATCTACCACTGGCTGACGATCCGCGCATCTATCTGTTCCCGGTCGGCGCCGACGTGCTGCGCGCGCCGAACGGCAACGACTTCGAGACACGCGAGTGGCAGGTGCTCGACCAAGCCATCCCGGTGCCGTTCCCGATCGGCTCGAACGATCTTGAGGACTACGCCTGGAACCCGGGCGACACGCTCAGCGGCTCGGGGACGGAACTGCGCCGCTACGGCCGTCTGCGCGCCTACCACTACAGCGAGCCATTCAACGACGAACAGATCACGTCGGACAGCCGCCTTGTGGGTCGCTCGGTCTGGAACCGGCGCTGGATGATCATCATTCCGGGTGGCACCTTCCTCAATGATCCGCGCGAAGGTCTCGACACCTTCGTCGCTGGCCGTCGGATCCCGGGCGGAGGCTCCGCGCGCGACGGCGATGGGGTCGACGACATCCGGGTGTTCTTCAAGACCTACGCGTACTCGGGGAACTGACCATGAGCGCAAACCTGCTGCGGGTCCTGTCGCTGCTGGCACTGGCGCTGCTGCCGACGGCGGCGCACGCCGTGGTCGAAGCCCCGGACCATGTCATCTACGGCAATGTCACGATCTTCGGGGCACAGGCCCCGTTCGGCACCGTGATCGAAGCACGTGCCCATCCGGGTGGCGAGTCGCTTGCGACCTACGAACTGGGTCGCGACGTGCGCCTCGGCCAGCAGTTCGCGCTGCGTTTCCGCATGGACACGGTCGATCCGCGTCGCGCCGGTTATGGTCGACCGGGCGATCCGGTGCGCATCTTCGTCGGTGCGCAACTCGCGGCCGAGACCTCGGTTGGCGCTGACGGGGTCGCGGTGCGGCTCGACCTGGACCCGCAGAACACGGGTACCGGACCGAGCGTGATCGTCGACGATGTGTCGCGCTTCGAAGGCCACAGCGGACCCGCACTGATCAACTTCCCGGTGCGGATGAACACGACGTCGGCGCTACCGGTCGAGGTGGAATGGCAGACCGCGAACGGCACCGCGACGGGTGGTGTCAGTTGCCAGGCCGGCGTCGACTACGTCACCGACGACGGGGTCGCCACGGTCGCGCCCGGTGCACTGCAGACGTCATTGCCGGTGCTGATCTGCGGCGATACGACGATCGAACCGGACGAGAGCTTCACCGTGATGCTGACGCGCGTCGTCAACGGGGTACCGGCCCGCACCCAGATCACCGGCACGCTGCTCGATGACGACGACGTCCCGGTGGTGACACTGGCCGACGCGCGCGTGGCCGAGCCATCGGCTGGAACGGCGCCGCTGGTGTTTCGCGCGACGCTGTCGCGCTCGGCGTCGGTGGATGTGCGTTTCAGCTATGCGACCCAAAACCAGGAAGCGACCGCCGGCAGCGACTTCGTTGCCAGCTCCGGCATCGCGACGATCATTGCCGGACAGACCCAGACCACGGTGCAGGTGGCGGTGCTGGCGGACGCAACAATCGAGCCGCCCGAGCGCATGCGGCTGGCGCTCAGCAACCCTGAGCAGGCAACGCTTTCGCAGGCGTTCGTGCTCGGACGCATCGATGATCCGCGCTTCGATCCGATGCTGGAGCACGATGACGACACGGTTGGCGGCGGCAATGGCGTGACCGCGTTGGTGCAGCCGACGGCGATCGTGCTGTCGCCCGGCAACGAACATCTGTATGCCGCGAGCGAGTCCGGCGACCGGGTGCTGCAGTTCGACCGGCTGGCGGGCGGCGCGCTGGTGTTCGTGCGCGACTACACCGACGCCAGCACTGGCTTTGCCGGCGCGACCTTCGACGGAGCGCGCGACCTGGCGATCAGTGCGGACGGCAATTTCCTCTACGTCGCGGCGCTCGCTGGCGATGCGATCGACGTGCTCGCACGCAATCCGGTCAGTGGTGACCTCGCGTTCGTGCAGCGTCAACTCGACGCGCAGGCTGATCCCGACGCGGTCGGCGGCGTGGTGCGTGGACTCGATGGCGTGACCGCGCTCGCGCTGTCGCCCGACGGCAGCCACCTCTACGCGGTCGGCGCAACCGCCGACAGCCTTGTGGTCTTCGCGCGCGACGCCGCCACCGGCCGCCTGCGCTTCCTCGAGGCCGAGGTCGACGCCGTCGACGATGTCGGTGACGCCGGTCCGGCGCCGCTCGCACTGGATCGCCCGGCCGACGTGGTGGTGTCGCCGGACGGCGCCCAGGTCTACGTCGCGGCGCGCTTCGGCAACGCGTTGCTGACCTTCGCGCGCGACAACGCGCCGGCGAGCGCCCAGTTCGGCCGCGTCACGTTCGCCTCGTCGCATCGCGACGGCCAACTCGGCATCGAAGGCCTGGGCGGCGCGCATGCGATCGCGATCGCGCCCGGCGGCATGCACTTGTATGTCGCCAGCGAAGCCGACAACGCGCTCGTGCTGTTCGACCGCGCCGGCAACGGCGGGTTGACGCGTCGCAAGCAATGGACCAAGGGTGATGCCTCGGTGCCCGGCCTCGGCGGAGCGCAGGCAATCGTGATCTCCGACGATGGCACCGAGGTCTATGTTGCCGGCTTCGGCGACAACAGCCTGACCGGCTTCGCGCGCGCGACGCAAGGCATAGGCGAAACCGTGGCCGGCGACATGACGCCGCAGCAGACGCTGTTCGACGGCGACGGCGAGGTGCAGCTGATGGCCGGCCCGGTCGCGCTCGCGCTCAGCGCCGACCAGCGTCATGTCTACGTCGCGGCCAACATCGACAACACGATCGTCCGTTTCCATCGTCTTTCGTCGCCCAATGGCTTGTTCCAGAACGGCTTCGAGGGAGGCAACTAGGCGCGCCGCGCCGCCGCAACTGACGATGTGCGCGGAGCGCTTGCGGCAGACGTTGTCGACCAATGCGCATCCACGGAAGCTTGAGCGCCGCGCGGCGGAGGCGTTGTTCCAGGCGATCCGTGCGAAGGCTTACCCGGGCCTGCTATTCGCGCGTGACGGATTTCGTGCGGGCCTGGCGCGCTGGCGAGGGCCAGGCGTCTGCGCGGACAGCGTTCGTGCCGCAGGCGTTCGAGCGGGGCGAGGCCTGGTGTCCTACCACGCCCAGGCCGAGCATCTGACGCTATGCGTGAGCCGGGGCGTTCTGGCTGGTGGCGTCGGTGTCCTTCATTGAGACCGGCGCGCGACGGATTAACTTGCTCGAAGACATCGCAGTATCCGGCCTACTGGGCTGGCGGCCCATGGTCTCGGTGCGCCGGACCGAGTCGGCGCTTGCGCCGAAGCAACGCCGGTAGGCGACGGCGCGACCCCGGGGCGATAAGGGAGTGTTATCAGGGGTAGGGAAGGGCCGCTATCGCCCCACCAGAGTCATTCAAAGACGTCGCCAGAACGAGAAATCGGGCCAAAGTCTCGGGCGCCTAAAGTCGCGCAGACCCGGTGAAGTCACAGTCGATGACTCTGATCGCCGAAAGCGAACTGCTCGCTAGCGTCCACGCCACGCTGCAGTCCGAGCTCGCTCACGCTGGCTTGCGGGGCGAGCGTCACAACAAACCCGCCGCCTGCGCCAGCCGCACCTGCTCGGCAGCTTTTGCGCGCGCAGGAGTGACCATTGCCTCGTAGCGCGGATCGGTGTGCAGGCCTGACATGAGCACGTCGGCGTCGAGCGTATCGAGGTCGAGAAAGTGTCCGTTCGCGACCGCATTTTTTAGGGCGGAAATCGCCGCGTCGCGCTCCCCGAGCATCGCAAGCGCGACAGGTTCATACCAGGCCCATGGCGCCTCAAGGCTGCCGCTCGTTTCGGCCGACGCCCGCCTCACTCTCTGAATCAGGTCGCGGCCCTGAGTCTGTTGGTCCGCATTCAACAGCACCGCAGCGATCAAGGTTGCCAACCCCCGATCAGCCTCGCCAATCTCCGGCGCAGGCTGGAGCAAGAACTCGGGAAAGGTCTTACTGGCGATGACGAGGGCCTCACGCGCGCGCCCGAGCTTGAGCAGAGCGGCCATGGTTATGTAGGGATCGTCGCTCGAATTCGCTTCAATCAACCGCAGTGCCTGCTCCGCGTCGCCTGCCATCAGCGCGCTCCATGCCATCTCCACTCGTACGGCCAGCTCGCCGGGCGTCGTTTGCGCAAAGCGCGCCAGACACTCCTTTGTCTGTGCATTCGCACCAAACCTCTGCAACAAGACGCAGCGTCGTACCCGATTGGGAATGGAGTCCGGATCGAGTACGTCATATTTCTGCATCGCCTGCAACGCACCTACCAGATCACCTTCGCTCCCCAGGATTTCCGCCAAGGCGAGCTGCCCGGCGGGATAGTCCGGGTATTGCCGCACCAACTCAGACAGGGTGGCGCGACCGGCTTCGCGACGCCCCGGCGCCCTGCGACATTGCAAGATGCCGTTGCACGACGGGCGACAAGGGTTCGAGCGCGGCCGCCTTCTCGCTCAATGCCAAGGCTTCGGCGCTGCGTTCCGGCTTGCCGCGCAGCTGCGACGCATACCAGACGTAGGTACTGGCATGACTGGGCGCGAGTTCGATCGCCCGCTTGAACACTTGCTCGACCCGCTCCGGGTCGTTTGTCAGCTGTAGATAGAGTCCAAGCGAAGCGTGCGCTTCACCCAGGGTCGGCGACAGGTGCATGGCTCGATCCACGTAACGCTTGGCACGAGCCATACGATTGCTGTCTCTGCCCTCGTAGCCTTCAAGCAGCAGATAGCTGTCGGCCGCGCCCACATAGGCACGTGCGAATTCCGGGTCCAGTTGTATGGCCTTCTCGAAATGCGCCGCCGCTTCGCGCAGTTCCGACACCTTGCGTTTCGGCATCAACGCAAGACCTCTGAGATATTCCTGATACGCGTCCACGTTGTCCGTGCGCTTCAGGGTGAGTCGCTCGCGGGCGACCGGCTGCAGCTCAAGGCGCAGCGCACCCACGACTTCCGTGGCGATCTCGTCCTGAATCCGGAACACGTCTTCAAGCTTGCGGTCGTAGCTTTTCGACCAGCGATGCGTTCCGTCGCGGACCGAGATCAGCTGCGCCGTGATCCGCACCGTGTCGCCCGCTTTTTGCACACTGCCTTCGAGCACATTGGCCACGCTGAGCGCCGCACCTATGCGCCGCAGGTCCTCGTTCTTGCCCTTGAAAGCAAACGACGACGTGCGCCCCACCACTTTCAGGTCCGGCACCTGTGCCAGCATGTTCAGCAACGTCTCGGACAATCCGTCAGAAAAATACTCGTTGTCCTTGTCCGCGCTCATGTTGACGAAGGGCAAGACCGCAATCGAAACGTCGCCTGGCCTGTCCGTGGCCGCGCTGGAATTTTCTGCGCCGGAGGTGTGCGCGCTCGCGTCGATCGCGGGGGCGATGGGCTCCACCGAATAGCGTCCCAGGGCGAAGAGCCCCAGTGCAAGCACGAGCAATGCGCCAATCGCGACGTTCAATCGCGGTCCGCCGACAGGCGACGACAACCCCGCCGCATCGGCTTCTGCTTGAGTCTTTAGTCCTTGCGGCGTGAATTGGAACGCCCACGCCAGCGCCAGCATGGGCAAGGTGCCCAGCAGCAGCACGATCACGATTGCGCGCGCGATCCACGCCGGCGCGCCGAACAGCGGCAACAGGGTGGTCGTTACCTGCACCAGCAGCCAAGCGGCTACCGCATAGGTCGCCACTACCCTGAATACATTGCGCCGTTGCAATTCGGAAACAAGCGACATGGTCGATCTCTCAACGCGTCACAGCGAGTACCCAGTGATCAGCGGGATGCACGCATCGTCGACATGATCTTGCCCCCGAATTTCGGACACACGTCTAAGCGGCGTGGGCCAGTTCGAACTCTTCCGGGCTGACGTAGCCCAAGGTCGAGTGGAGCCGGTTTCGATTGTAGTCGACCTCGATGTACTCGAATACGCGCGCCTTGGCCGGCAGCGTGCGCACGGCACGCTGTGGCCGCGTGACACTGCGTCGGGCACTAAGCGTGTCCTGAGCGCAGTCGAAGGGCCGGCTGCCGAACACCCATTCACCCGGCGAAGTGCTCTGCGAAGACGCCCCAACCACGGCCAAACCGACGCTTGCGCCGCCTCTGGATACCGCGCAGACTGCCCGAAGAGGGCGTATGAATTTCCTATACGCGCAACTTTGCGATCTCAGCGACCAGCAACGCCGCGTATACCGGCGACACCGTCAACATGGACATGATCGAGAACGACGGTGCTGGAACATCTCCGTGGTAGCTATAGCCGCATCAGGATTCCGCGCGGCGAAGGATGCCATTAGCCCTCGGGGGGGCAGCACTTCAATACGCCCGCCGACTTCTGCCAGGTCCGCGCCGCGTTCGTCGACACACTTCCCGATTTCAGATCCCCCGCGCGGTTAATTCCGCAAGCTCTCGATTCCGCGTATGAGCCGGCACATCGCCGTGCCCATTGGTATTCACTCATCTGCCTGATCGTGCACGCCATCAGGGGAAGGAAGTCGCCATGTCCAATAAATCGCAACGCACAAAATTCAGCGGCATGACGGCACAGATCGCGACGGGGCTAGCACTTTGCGCATTGTTTTGCGCGCAAGCTTCAGCTGCCGCGTCTCAGAACCAGCCGCAAGCCATCGGTGTCTGCGACGCGGCTCAGGCCATCGAGGTGGAAGCAACTGCAGGGGCCGTCGGTCCTACGCCTTACACAAGCCTGAAACTGGCGTTCGACGCGATCAACGCGGGAACGCACCAGGGCGTCATCAACGTCGAAGTCTGCGCAAGCACGATTGAAGGCACCACGCCGGCGACTTTGAATAGTAGCGGCGCCGGCTCCGCGCTCTACACCGCATTGTCGATCCGGCCGCTGGCCGACGGACTTTCGATCTCTGGAAGTCCCATCTCTGGCTTTGGTGTCATCCAGCTGAAGGGTGCCGACAACGTCACCATAGATGGCGACAATCCGAACTCCGGTGGCACCAATCGCAATCTGACGATCAACAACACCAACACGACCACCGCGATCGCGGGGTCGGTCATCCGCATCGCAACGGCGGCGACGGTGGTGACCAGCGCGGACAACAACACGATTCGCAACCTCGTGCTCAATGGCAACGTAACGGGTGGCAACGCTGCAGCGATCACCTCCCAGACGGGATCGTCGAACTCGAGCTTCGTCATTTACGCCGGCGGCAACGGCGGCGCCAGCGCGACGGACGCGCCGACCGCGATCACCTCGGTCATAGCCAACACCGCGCCGAGCGGCACCACGATCAACAACCTGGTCATTTCGAACAACGCGATGAACCAAGCTGCGCGCGCAGTAGTGTTCGTGGGCGCTGCGACGACCGTGTCCAATGGCGTCACGCTGACCAACAACACCATCGGTGCCGCAGGGGCGCTCGCAGGCGCGCCGCCGTTCAATGCGCCGAGCACCACCGTTTACACGCGCGGTATTTTCGTCTCCGGCGCGAATGCGGTCACGATCACTGGCAATACGATCCAGAACATCCTGTCGTACGTCGCAACCACGATGACCGGAATCGATCTGCCTTCGTTGATCGGCAACGGTGGCGTCACGATCAGCAACAACAGCGTAAATGGCGTGGTCAACAACGGCGCCAGCGGTGCCAACGGCATTATCATCTCTGCGTCCACTTCGAACCCGTTGGTCAGCGGAAACACGGTAACCAGTGTTCAGACCGCCGGGAGTGCGAGCGTTGCCGGCATCCAGGCCACCCAGACCGGTTCGGCTGGCTTGATCGAGCAGAATCGAGTATCGACTGTTTATAGCCGCGGCTCGGGCGGATTCGCCTCGTTCGGAATCAATATCACCGGCGGTTCTGCCTGGACACTTCAGAATAACTTCGTCTGGGACGTCAACAGCTTCATGAACAACACCGCGCTGACAACTCAGTTCGGTCCGTTCGGTATCCGCATTGCAGGCGGCGCCAACCATCGTGTCCACAACAATACGGTCAATTTGTTCGGTGCGTTGGTGGGTAGCACGACTGTTTCCTCGAGCGCGGCTTTCGTGCTCACCGCAACGACCATCACCGGCACCGAAGTGCGTAACAACATTTTCATGGATACGCTGACGGGCGCGTTCGCAGGCAGCTCGGTTTCCGCCGTGTTGTTGCCGTCGGGCGGCACTTCCGCGATGAACCTGGCATGGAACAACAACGATTACTTCGCACCCGCGACGAGCATTGCGCAAGTCGGCACCGTCGCCGTGTCCACTTTCACGGCAGCTGCCTTCGACCCGGCCACGACCGCCGGCGCGAATAATCTTCGCAACTACACGAGCACATTGCTCGTGGCGAACACCGACAACGACAATGCGTCAACCGTCGCCGACCCGCAGCTGGTGTCCCCGACGGACCTGCACATCGCGGTTGGATCGCCGGCCCAGAATGCGGGCGCGACGATCGCCACGGTCACCAACGACATCGACGCGCAATTGCGTCCTGGCGGCGGCGCTTACGATATCGGTGGCGATGAGGTCGATGGCGTACCGCCCCCGGCGAATGACATGCGCGCGACGGCTTTCATCGATCCGCCGAACGGTGGTGTCAAGCTGGTCAATGTCGCGTTCTCGCCGCAGTCTTCGTTCACCAACCTCGGTACGACGACGCAGACCAACGTGACGGTGGGCTACCGCATCGTCAACGCCAGCGCGGTCGAGGTCTACAACCAGACTGCAACGATCCCGTCGATCACGTTCAATCAGACGATTACCGTTACCTTGCCGTCTGCCACGATCGCGACCGTCGGCGCGTATACGATCTTCGCCAGATCCGAGCTCGTCGCCGACACCGTGCCCGCGAACAATGAGATCAGCGGCACCCTGAACGTCCTGGCGCCGCTCGCCGGAACCTACACGGTCGGCGCCGCAGGCAACTTCACCTCGCTGACCAACACCGGCGGCATCTTCCAGACGCTGAATAGTGTCGGTGCGTCGGGCAACCTGACGCTCAACATCATCTCCGACCTCAGCGCCGAGACTGGTGCGAATGCACTGAACGAGCTGGCCGCCGGGATCACGGTGCGCATTCAGCCGTCCGGCGCAGCACGTGTGGTGTCTGGAACCTCGACCGCTGCGCTGGTTCAGATCAACGGCGCCGACGGCGTCACCATCGATGGCTCACTGACCGGCGGCACCGCGGGCAATGTCGTCGGCGGCGACCCGACTTTGCGTAACCTGACCTTCATCAATAACACTGCAACAACTGGCTCCAGTGTCGTGATCGCCAGCTCCGGCGCGACCGGCGCGCAGAACCTGACCCTGCGCAATTTTAATGCGATCGGTCAAGATCCGACGATCACGCTGATCGGCATCTCGGTCGGTGGCGCCACGGCGGGCTCGGCGGGCGTCGACAACGACAACGCGCGCATCGAAAACTGCAGCGTGCAGAAGGCAATCCTCGGCATCTACAGTACCGGTGCGAGTGCTGCGAACCCGAACACCGGCAACTTCATCACCAAG
>JBKJTK010000067.1:0-11387 GCA_046590875.1 Chiayiivirga sp. | reverse complement strand
ACGTATTCGACCACGATCTCCGGTGCGCGCGCCTTGCTGCATTCGCTCGACTGGCGCGGGCAGGGTGGGGTGTTGTCGTTGCAGGAACTGCACGGCGAATTGAAGTGAGCATTTTCGAGCACGGGACGACCGTATTGAAGCGCGAGCAACAGAAGAGGGAGCAACTCGCATGCCATCGCCGATGACCGTCGCGGGCGCCAAGCGCCTGCGTGGAGAACTCGATCATCTGAAGTCTGTCAAGCGGCCGGAAGTGATCACGGCGATCGCCGAGGCGCGTGCGCACGGCGACTTAAAAGAGAATGCCGAATACCATGCGGCGCGCGAGCAGCAGGGCTTCATCGAGGGCCGCATCAAGGAACTTGAAAGCGGGCTCTCCAATGCGCAGTTGATCGACATCGGCAAGCTCAACGCCGGCAGCAAGGTCGTCTTCGGTGCCACGGTCGAACTGACCGACGCCGACACCGACGACGGAGTCACCTACCAGATCGTCGGCGAGCTTGAAGCCGACATCAAACGCGGACTGATCTCGATTTCGGCTCCGATTGCGCGCGCATTGATCGGCAAGAGCGAGGGCGACACGATCGACATCGCCGCACCCAGCGGGCGACGCAGCTACGAGATCGTTGCAGTCCGTTACGAAGCCTGATCGCGCCGCAATGGCCGCTGCAACGGATGCGCCGACGCCATTGACGTTGCTGTTGCCGTCCCACGCGAACCTTTCCGGCGACTTGCCCGCAGCGCCCAACCTGGCGCGCGTGTTCGCGCGTGGCGATCGCAACCACGCCAGCGACGGCGATGAGGCGCAGTTGCTGCGTCAGTTCGACATCCTGCCGCGTGGCTTGCCGATCGCGGCACTGACGCGACAGTACGATTGCGCCGATGCGATGTCGCAGACGTGGCTGCGCGCTGATCCCGCCCACGTGCGTGCGGACCTTGGCAGCGGTCGTCTGCTGGCCTGCGGCGACCTGGGGCTGACGCGCGAGGAAGCCGAGGAATTGCTGGTCCCGCTCAAACCGCTGTTTGGTGACGACGGCTGCCCGATTTCTCTGGGACACGAAACGCGCTGGTACCTGGCGCTGCCGCACGAAGCGCGCCTGCCGCCATTTCCTCCGCCGTCGCGAGTGCTCGGCGACGACATCTACGCGCATCTGCCGGAAGGTGATCTGGGGCGACGCTGGCGTCGACTGATGAGCGAGGCGCAGGTGATCCTGCATAACCATCCGCTCAACGAAGCGCGCATGCGAGCCGGCAAGCCCGCGGTCAACACGCTGTGGTTCTGGGGTGGCGGCGTGCTGCCGGATCACGTGCGCAGTGCGCAGCAAGGCATCTTCAGCGACGATCTGCTCTTGGTTGCACTCGCACAACGCGCGGGCGTGCCGCGTTTCGAGCTGCCCGCGACCTTTGAGCGGATCGAGAATCCCGCCAGTGCCTTGATCGACCTGCGCCGCGTGCGGGAGGTCGCGGTGCTGGAGCGCGAATGGATCGCACCGCTGCTGTCGGCACAACGCGCCAATCGCGTCGACCTGCTCACGCTGGATTTCGCCGATGGCGCACGATGGCATTACGCCCGTTCGCATCGCTGGCGATTCTGGCGCCGCCCGCCTGTGGCCTTCGCGTGAGCTTGCTGCAATACCAGGCTGCCATGGCGATGCTGGCGTGCTGAGCGCGCCCACATTGCGCCGCCGCGACGTACCCGCGTTCGCCGCATGGCCTGCGAGCGTGCATCCGGTGCTGCAGCGGGTCTACGCCGCACGCGGTGTGTTGCAGCCGGATGATGCGCAAGCGCGGCTCGCGCAATTGCTGCATCCCCAATCCCTGGGCGGACTCGACGCCGCCACGGCGTTGCTGGCCGCGGCGATGCGCGAACAGCAACGCATTCTGGTCGTTGGCGATTTCGATGCCGACGGCGCGACCGGTACCGCGGTGGCCGTTCGCGGATTGCGTTTGTTGGGTGCGCAACAGGTTGGCTTCCGCGTGCCGCATCGCCTGCGCCATGGCTACGGACTATCACCGGAACTGGTGGCCGATATCATCAAGGACGCGCCGCGCGGGGAATCGCCTGATCTGCTGCTCACCGTCGACAGCGGTATCGCTTGCTTGCGCGGCGTGGACGCCGCCAATGCGGCGGGCATTCGCGTGATCGTGACCGACCATCATCTGCCGGGCTTGAAGTTGCCCGCGGCCGCCGCGATCGTGAATCCGAATCTGGAAGGGGACGGGTTCCCCAGCAAGGCGCTCGCGGGCGTCGGCGTGGTGTTCTACCTGCTGCTCGCCTTGCGCCGACGATTGCGCGACGAAGGCTGGTTTTCCGCGCGTGGTGAAAAGGAACCGGATCTGTCGCCGCTGCTTGATCTGGTCGCGCTCGGCACCGTCGCCGACATGGTGCCGCTGGATGCGAACAATCGCGTGCTGGTTCAAGCCGGCCTGCGCCGCATGCGCGCCGGTCAGCTGCAGCCCGGACTACGCGCACTGGCCAACGTGTCGGGACGTCGTCTGGATCGCATGAGCGCGGCCGACCTGGGTTTCGCGCTCGCGCCACGGGTGAATGCTGCCGGACGACTGGAAGACATGTCGCTGGGCATCGCCTGTTTGTTGTCGGATTCCGATTCGGACGCCGCCAGACTCGCGTCCCAGCTCGATGCGATCAACGCCGAACGCAAGGAGCTGCAATCACAAATGCTGGAACAGGCGGAATTGTTGGTCGGTCGCTGGCTCGCCACGCACGACGGTGATATGCCGAATGGGTTCTGCGTGTTCGATCCGGACTGGCATCCCGGCGTGGTCGGATTGGTGGCATCGCGGCTCAAGGATCGTCTGCATCGGCCGGTGATCGCGTTCGCACCAGGTGGTGACGACGGCCTGCTGCGCGGATCTGCGCGCTCGATTGCCGGCTTCAACATCCGCGATGCGCTGGCCGACCTCGCGGCGCGAGAGCCCGGCCTGATCGGACGCTTCGGTGGTCATGCGATGGCTGCCGGACTGTCGTTGCGGCCCGAACATTACGAGCGCTTTGCCGCTGCGTTCGCTGTGCTGGCGCAAGAACGCATCGATGCGACCGCGCTGCAGGCCGAACTCTGGAGCGATGGATCGTTGGCGCGGAATGAGTTCGAGCGCGATCTGGCGGAGCAACTGCGACTCGCCGGGCCGTGGGGACAGGGCTTTCCGGAACCGGTGTTCGATGACGAATTCATCCTCGAATCCTGGCGTGTGGTCGGTGAAACCCATCTCAAGCTGCGCCTGCGTCACGCCGAGGGAGGAGAACCACTGGATGCAATCGAATTCGGGGGTTGGCGCGGCGAACCGCCTGCACCGCGACTGCATCTGGCCTACCAACTCGACCTGGACGATTGGCGCGATCGCCGCGGCGTGCAATTGCTGGTGCGATGGCGCGCGACGGCCTGACGCTAATGTTGCGCTGTGCGCGCCGATCTAACATTAGCAATCTGCTAAAATTACGTTCCGCAACACAGTGGCACTCCCATGATCGAACTTAATCCCGTCCGCGCCCAGATTGCCGACCTCGGGTCGCGTCTGGCGTCGCTCAGGGGGTATCTTTGACTTCGACCTGAAGGTCGAACAGCTCGAAGAAGTCTCTCGCGAACTGGAAAATCCGCAAGTTTGGAATGACGCTGAACGCGCGCAAAAACTGGGTCGCGAGCGTGCCTACCTAGAAAAGCTTGTGACCTCGATGCGCGAATTGCTTGACGGTTTATCCGAGGCCGGTGAGTTGCTGGAGCTTGCTGAAAGTGAAGACGACGAAGACACCGCCGTTTCTGTCGTGGCGGACGTTGCGGGCTTTGCGCAACGGGTCGACAAGCTGGAATTCCAGCGCATGTTCTCGGGGCAAATGGATCCGGCGCCAGCCTTCGTCGACATCCAGGCCGGCGCCGGTGGCACCGAGGCACAGGACTGGGCCGAAATCCTGCTGCGCATGTACCTGCGCTGGGCCGAGTCGCGCGGCTGGAAAACCGAACTGATGGAAGTCAGCGCGGGCGATGTCGCGGGCATCAAGAGCGCCACGTTCCGGGTAGAGGGCGACTACGCCTACGGCTGGCTCAAGACCGAGACCGGGGTGCATCGGCTGGTGCGGAAATCTCCTTTCGACTCGGATAACCGCCGCCACACCAGTTTCACCTCGGTGTTCGTGGCGCCGGAAGTTGACGACAAGATCGACATCCAGATCAACCCCGCGGATCTGAAAACCGACGTGTATCGTTCCTCCGGCGCCGGCGGCCAGCACGTCAACAAGACCGAGTCCGCGGTCCGCATCACGCACCTGCCCAGTGGCATTGTCGTGGCCTGCCAGACGCAGCGCTCGCAACACGCCAACCGCGACCACGCCATGAAGATGCTGGCGTCGAAGTTGTACGAGATGGAAATCCAGAAACGCAACGCAGTGAAGGATGCGGTCGAGGCGACGAAATCCGACATCGGCTGGGGCAGCCAGATTCGCAATTACGTGCTGGATCAAAGCCGGATCAAGGATCTGCGCACCGGGATCGAACGCACGGATACGCAGAAGGTGCTGGATGGTGATCTCGACGAGTTCGTCGAGGCAAGTTTGAAGTCGGGGCTGGAAGCGGGATCGAAGCGCATCGACGCGGCGTGAGACCAGTTACCCATCACTGTCGTTCCCGCGCACGCGGGAAGCCAGCGACTCTGCTTTAATCCACGACGCAAGGCACTGGGTCACCGCTTTCGCGGGGACGACGATAGAGCGGCTCGACTTGACCATAGCTGATACACCATGACCGACAACACGCCCACCGCCGACGAAAACCACCTCATCGCCGAGCGCCGCGCAAAACTCACGGCGCTGCGCGAACAGGGCGTCGCATTCCCGAACGACTTCCGGCGCGAAAACTACGCCGGCGATCTGCTGGAGGAATACGCAGACAAGGACACCTGGAGCGCCGAAGCGCTCGAAGGCCTGAATCGTCGCGTCGCGGTCGCCGGGCGCCTGATGGCCAAACGCGTGATGGGCAAGGCCAGCTTCGTGCAGATTCAAGACATGACCGGCCGCCTGCAACTGTTCCTGCAGGCCAATGTGCTGGGGGAAACCTACGATGCGTTCAAGGGCTGGGACGTGGGCGATATCGTTGCGGCCGAAGGCTCGCTGACGCGCACCAGGACCGGGGAGTTGTCGGTCAAGGTGAGCACGCTGCGTCTGATGACGAAATCCTTGCGTCCGCTGCCGGACAAGTGGCATGGCCTCAGCGACGTCGAACAGCGTTACCGCCAACGCTACGTCGATCTCATTGTCACGCCGGAGGCGCGCGAGGTCTTCATCAAGCGCTCCAAGATCATCCGTGCGATGCGCGCCTGGCTCGATGCGCGGCGTTTCCTGGAAGTCGAGACGCCGATGATGCATTACATCCCCGGCGGCGCCACCGCGCGACCATTCGTGACGCACCACAATGCGCTCGATCTTGAGTTGTATCTGCGCGTCGCGCCGGAGTTGTACCTGAAGCGGTTGACCGTCGGTGGGCTCGAACGCGTCTACGAGATCAACCGGAATTTCCGCAACGAAGGCGTCAGCACCCGGCACAACCCCGAGTTCACCATGCTCGAGCTATACGAGGCCTATGCCACGTATCACGAGGTGATGGACCTGACCGAGAACTTGATCCGCGATGTGGCGCAGGACGTGATCGGCACCACGCAGCTGACGTGGGAAGGCGTGGCGATCGATCTTGGTCCCGCGTTCCGGCGCTGGCGGCTGGAGGAAGCGGTGCGGCATCGAAACCCGGAGATCAGCACTGCCGACTGCCGTGATCGCGCGGCGCTCGCCGCGCATTGCGGGCGCCTGGGTGTGCACGTGAAGTCCGGTTACGGCTGGGGCAAACTACTGCTGGAGATCTTCGAGAAAACAGTGGAAGGCCAACTGCAACAACCGACCTTCATCACCCACTATCCGGTCGAAGTATCGCCGCTGGCGCGCGAGAGTGACTCCGAGCCGGGCATCACCGACCGTTTCGAACTGTTCGTCAACGGCAAGGAACTGGCGAATGGTTTCTCCGAGCTCAACGACCCGGAAGACCAGGCCGCACGTTTCCAGGCCCAGGTCGATGCGATGGCGGGCGGCGACGACGAGGCCATGCACTTCGACGCCGACTACATCCGAGCGCTGGAAGTCGGCATGGCGCCCACTGGCGGGCTGGGCATCGGTATCGACCGGCTGGTGATGCTGTTCACCGATTCCGCATCGATCCGGGATGTGCTGCTGTTCCCCTACATGCGGCCGGAAAGCTGACTCAGGCGAAGATCAAGGGCGTTCAACGCAAAGGACGCCAACGCCGTGCGGAAAATCCAACCTCACAATGCCCTTCTTTGCGTTCCTTTCTGCTTGTCCTTTGCGTTGAACGCTTTTGATTTGTCCGGCACCGGGCGTCAGTGCGCCTTCGCCGGCGCCGGGCTGTCGCGTAGTTCGCGACGCAGGATCTTGCCGACGTTGGATTTCGGCAGCTCGGTTCGGAACTCGATGTAGCGCGGCATCTTGTAGCCGGTGAGGTTGATCTTGCAGTGCGCCTTGACGTCGTCGGCGGTCAGCGCGGGGTCCTTTTTCACTATCACGACCTTGACCGCTTCGCCGGATTTTTCGTCCGGTACCCCGACGGCAGCGACTTCCAGCACGCCGGGCATCTCTGCGATTACGTCCTCGATCTCGTTCGGATACACATTGAAGCCCGAAACCAGGATCATGTCCTTCTTGCGATCGACGATGTAGAAGAAACCCTTCTCGTCCATCTTCGCCATGTCGCCGGTGTGCAGCCAGCCATCCGCCGCAATCACTTTCGCCGTTTCCTCCGGGCGCTGCCAATATCCCTTCATCACCTGCGGACCGCGTACGCAGAGTTCACCGACTTCGCCCTGCGGCAGATGCTTGCCGTCTTCGTCCTGCACCGAGCACTCGGTGGAGGAGAGCGGCAGACCGATCGAGCCGTTGTGGTCGGCCAGACCCATCGGGTTCATGCAGCAGCCCGGTGAGGTTTCGGTCAGACCATAGGCTTCGATGAGGGTGTGGCCGGTGACCTTCTTCCAGCGTTCGGCCACGGCGCGCTGCACTGCCGTGCCGCCACCGAGCGAAACATTCAGTTGCGAAAAATCCAGCTTGTCGAAGCCCGGTGTATTGAGAAGTCCGTTGAACAAGGTATTGACGCCGGTGATCGCGGTGAATCGGTAGGACGCCATCGATTTCACGAAGCCTGGCATGTCGCGCGGATTGGTAATCAGGTGATTGATGCCGCCGAATTTCATGAACACCAGGCAGTTCGCCGTCAACGCGAAGATGTGGTACAGCGGCAACGCGGTGATGATCGACTCGTTGCCGTAGGTGACGTTGGTGCCGAGCCAGGCCGAAGACTGCTGCATATTCGAGACCAGATTGCGGTGCGTGAGCATCGCTCCCTTGGCCACGCCGGTAGTACCGCCGGTGTATTGCAGGAAGGCGATGTCGCCATGCTGGATGTCGATCGGTGGCAGCGTCTTGCCCTTGCCACACGCGAGCGCGTCGTTGAAACGGATTGCGCCTTCGATGCGGTATTCCGGGATGGATTTCTTGACGTACTTGAGCACGAAATTGACCATCGCGCCGCGCGGAAACGCCAGCATGTCGCCGACGCCGGTGGTAATGACCTTCTTGATCGAGGTTTCCTTGAGCACCTCGGAAAGGGTGGCGGCAAAATTGTCGAGTACCACGATTGCCGATGCGCCCGAGTCGGACAATTGATGCTTCAACTCGCGCGGGGTGTACATCGGATTGGTGTTGACCACGGTGAGGCCGGCACGCAGCACGCCGAAGATCGCGATCGGATACTGCAGCACGTTGGGCAGCATCAGGGCGACGCGATCACCCTTCTTGAGCTTGAGGTCATGGATCAGGTAAGCCGCGAACTGCCGGCTGAGGGTGTCGACCTCGCCATAAGTCAGTTCCTTGCCGAGGTTCTCGAACGCCGGTTGCTGGCTGAATCGCTCGCAGGCCGCCGTTAGTACCGCAGGAATCGAGGCGAATTCGTTGACATCGATTTCCGCCGGCACACCTTGCGGATAGCTTTTCAGCCACGGACGTTCTGCACTCATGCGGCGTTTCCTTCCCCATTCGAGTTGCGCCGCCTAGACGATGCGGAACAGGCCAGCGGATTGTCCGATCGTGCGCTGCGGCGCACACTCGGACGATGCTTGAATCGATTGGAACATACCCCCCTGAGGCTGGCAAGGCACGTCCTGTGCGTCGGATTATGGCGCGGCGATTTTCTTGTGCGACCCGCTGCGGGGTGTTCTTTGCCGCGTTGCTGGGCGTGCTGTCGGCTTGTGCGAAGCCACCGGTGGAAGAGCAGTTGCGCGCCACGATCGACGAAATGCAGGCGGCAGCGATCGAACGCAGGCCATCTGAATTCATGTACCGCGTGACCGAGGATTTCATCGGCGACAACGGCATCGATCGTGCTGCGTTGCACAATCTGTTGCGCGCGCAACTGCTACGCAACGCCGCGGTGGGTGCGACACGGGGGCCGCTCGACATCGAACTTCAGGGCGAGCGAGCGACGGTGCGTTTCAGCATCGTGCTCACCGGAGGCAGTGGTGGACTGCTGCCCGAACGCGCTCAGGGTTACGCGATCACGAGCGGCTGGCGGGTGGAGGATGGCGAGTGGCGGATGTTTCTTGCCGAGTGGAAGCCCGCGTTGTAGCGCGGGTCTAGCGTAGGGAAGGCGTTCGTCCGCAGCGCGCGAACTAATCGGCTGCTCTTCTTCGGTATCGAAGATGATTGAGCCGAGCAAGCTCGGCAGCATCGCGGATACAAGAGCCGAGAAACCTCGGCTCCTGCATTCCCATTGCGGTGCGATCATGCCGCCTTTTTCGCCGCCAATTGGCGCAGCACGTAGTGCAGAATCCCGCCGTGCCGGAAGTACACGACTTCCTTCGGCGTCAGCAGCAGGACCAGCACTTCGAAGCGGTTTTCGCTGCCGTCGGGTCGCTTCGCCATCACCGTGGCGGTCTTTGCGGTGCCGTCTTTCAGGCCGGTGATCGAGAACACCTCGTCACCTTTCAACCCCAGCGTCTGGACGTTCTCCCCAGGAAGAAACTGACAGGGCAACACGCCCATTCCCACGAGGTTCGAACGGTGGATCCGCTCGAAGCTCTCGGCCACCACCGCCTTCACGCCGAGCAGGTTGGTGCCTTTCGCGGCCCAGTCGCGCGAGGATCCGGTGCCGTATTCCTTGCCGGCGAAGACCACCAGCGGCACACCGTCGGCCTTGTACTTCATCGCGGCGTCGTAGATGGCGAGTTTTTCGGGTTCGGCGCCGGCGCGGTAGTACAAGGTGTTGCCGCCTTCTTCGCCGCCCAGCATCAGGTTCTTGATGCGGATGTTGGCGAAGGTGCCACGCACCATGATGTCGTCGTTGCCGCGACGTGAACCGTAGGAATTGAAGTCGGCCTTCTGCACGCCGCGTGCTTGCAGGAACTTGCCGGCCGGTGAACTGGCCTTGATGTCGCCCGCGGGCGAAATGTGGTCGGTGGTGATCGAATCGCCGAACAGACCCATCACGCGTGCCCCATGGATGTCGCCGATGGTACCGACGGCCATCGACATGCCGTCGAAGTAAGGCGGGTTCTTGATGTAGGTGGAATCGCTGTCCCAAAGATAAGCTGCGCCATCCGGAGAGACGATCGCATTCCAACGGCTATCGCCCTTGAACACGTCGGCGTAATTCTTCTTGAACATCTCCGGTCCGACCGTGGCGAGGATGGTGTCGCTGATTTCCTTGTTGCTCGGCCAGATGTCTTTCAGGAACACGGGCTGGCCGTCACTGTCGGTGCCCAGCGCATCCTTGGTCAGATCGATGTCGACCGTGCCGGCGAGCGCGTAGGCCACTACCAGTGGCGGCGACGCGAGATAATTCATCTTCACCTCGGCGTGCACGCGGCCTTCGAAGTTGCGGTTGCCCGACAGCACCGAGGTCACCGCGAGATCGTTCTCCGCGATGCCCTTGGATACTTCATCCGGCAACGGGCCGGAGTTGCCGATACACGTCGTGCAGCCATAACCAACCACGAAAAATCCGAGCTTCTCCAGATCAGCCAGCACGCCAGCCTTCTTCAAATAATCCGTAACAACGAGTGATCCCGGCCCGAGCGAGGTCTTTACCCACGGCTTGGACTTCAGACCTTTCTTGACCGCGTTACGCGCCAGCAGGCCCGCGCCCAGCATCACCGCGGGGTTGGAGGTGTTGGTGCAGGAAGTGATCGCCGCGATCACCACCGAGCCATCCGTCAGATCGGCGTCCTGATCGCGGATGCGGATCTTGGACTTCGGCTTTGAAGCAAGATGTTCGGCTTGAGGCTGGGCAGCACCTTCGGCATCCATGCGCGCGGTTTCCTCGCGCCTGGGTTTGCGCCCGGCAACGAGGCCTTCGAGATTGGCGTGGAAGTTTTTCTGCATGTCGGTCAGCAACACGCGATCCTGCGGGCGCTTGGGGCCGGCGAGCGAGGGCAGCACTTCTGACATATCTAGCGAAAGCATCGAGGAATAGGTCGCTTCCAGCTGGCCCGGCGTTCGCCACAGGCCCTGCGCCTTGGCATAGGCCTCGACGAGTGCGATCAACGACTCGTCGCGGCCCGAGAGACGAAGATAGTTCAGTGATTCGCCATCTATCGGGAAGATGCCGCAGGTCGCGCCGTACTCCGGCGCCATGTTCGCGATCGTGGCGCGATCAGCCAGCGGCAAATGATCCAGGCCATCGCCGAAGAACTCGACGAACTTGCCGACCACGCCGTGCTTGCGCAGCATCTGGGTAACGGTGAGCACGAGATCCGTCGCCGTCGCGCCTTCCGGCAGCTTGCCGCAGAGCTTGAAGCCCACGACTTGCGGAATCAGCATCGAACTCGGCTGGCCGAGCATCGCAGCCTCGGCCTCGATACCGCCCACGCCCCAGCCCAGCACGCCGATGCCATTGATCATCGTGGTGTGGGAATCGGTGCCGAAGACGGTGTCGGGGAAGGCGTAGTTGACGCCGCCGATCTCGCGCGCCATCACCACGCGGGCAAGGTTTTCGAGGTTCACCTGATGCACGATGCCGGTGTTGGGCGGAACAACCTGGAAGTTGTCGAATGCCTTTTGGCCCCAGCGCAGAAAACTGTAGCGTTCCTGGTTGCGCTCGAACTCGATCTTGCCGTTGAGATCCAGCGCCTCGGCCTTGCCGAACACGTCGACCTGTACCGAATGATCGATCACCAGTTCCGACGGAATCAGCGGATTGATCTGGGTGGCTTTGCCGCCGAGCTTGACCACGGCGTCGCGCATCGCGGCCAGATCCACCACGCAGGGCACGCCGGTGAAATCCTGCAGCACCACGCGCGCGGGCATGAAGGCGATCTCGGTGTCGGGT
>JBKJTK010000028.1:0-7027 GCA_046590875.1 Chiayiivirga sp. | reverse complement strand
GCCGTTCATACCGGCGACCTTCATTCCCGGTTCCGATCTGGGGCGCAGCAATCTCAGTCTCGAACTCGCGCCCGGTGCGCGCATCGAGGATACCCAGCGCATGAGCGAGGAAGCGCGTGCGCTGTTGCGCGACCTGCCGGAACTGCGTCAGACCTATGCCATCGTCGGCGGCACGGTGGATGTCGGCGATCCGGCGGTGTCCGGGGTCGAGTCTGTGCGACGCGCGGTCCTGATCCTCGATTGGGGTCCGGACGACAGCCGTACGCGTTCCCAGAAGGAACTGGAAAGGGAAGTACGGCATCGCCTCACCGATTTGCCGGGGATACGCCAACGATTTCTCAGCTCCGAGCCCGGAGAGCAGCTGCAGTTGGTACTGACGGGTGACGATCCCACGCGCTTGTACGCTGCGGCGCGCGCCTTTGAGCGCGACCTGCGCAGCTTGCAGGGGCTGGGCTCGATCATGTCGACAGCATCGCTGCTGCGACCGGAACTGGTGATCGTGCCCGATGCGCGCCGCGCCGCCGATCTCGGCGTGTCGACGCTCGACATCGCCGAGGCCGCGCGCATCGCGACCAGTGGCGATTACCGTCAGCGCCTGGCAAAGCTCAATCTGCCCGATAGACAAGTCCCGATCCGGGTTCGGCTCGACGACGCGGCCTTGTCGCAAGAGGATCTACTTGCGTTGCTGCGCGTGCCGAGTGCGCGCGGAGGCTTCGTGCCGCTGACCGCGGTGGCCGACATCCGCAGCGCCAGCGGCGCCGCGCAGATCGATCGCTTCGGCCGCGAACGCAATATCACCTTCACCGCGGAACTCAATGGTCGACCCCTGGGCGAGGTGATGGCGGAAGTCGAAGCGCTACCCTCGCTGCAGAAATTGCCGCCGGGGGTCGCGGTGCTCAACACCGGCGACGCGGAGATCTTCATCGAACTGTTCGTCGGTTTCCTGATGGCGATGGCCGCCGGCCTGTTCTGCGTTTACGCGGTGTTGCTGTTGTTGTTCAACCATGCCAGCCACCCGCTGATCATTCTCATGGCGGTGCCGCTCTCGGCCGGCGGCGCCTTCGGCATGATGCTGATCACCGGCACCCTGCTGTCGCTGCCGGCGCTGATTGGTCTCTTGATGCTGATCGGGATCGCGACCAAGAACTCAATTTTGCTTGTTGATTACGCCGTGATTGCCGAAGACGAACACGGCTTGTCGATGCACGACGCGCTGGTGGATGCCTGCCGCAAACGCTGCCGCCCGGTGCTGATGACCTCGATCGCGATGAGCGCGGGCATGCTGCCGATCGCGCTCGGCCTCGGCGCCGACGCCGCGTTTCGTCAACCGATGGCCGTCGCCGTGATCGGAGGACTGATCACCTCGACCCTGTTGAGCCTCGTGGTGGTGCCAGCGGCGTTCGCGGCGATGGAAACGTTTACCCGGCGCTTTACCCGCGGCCGCGCGGGATCGGTCGTCGCCGCCACCGACAGCAGTAACATTCGCTGAAGGCGCGGCGATTCCTTTATCGCGCCGCTGCTGCTGGCAACAGGTTGGGGCCCTTTTCGAACCACTCGGTCGCCTTGAGCAGGTGTAGTTTGCGTTCGGTATCACGCAGCTCCACGCCCACGTCGAGCGCACCCCAGCTCAACAGCAAGTCGCCGCGTTTGCTGGCATCTTCCAGTTTGAGCCGGCCGCGGAGCTGGAAGCGTTCGTTCTGCGCGTGCAGGCGATCCAGCACCATCGCGCCGCCGCCAATGCGGGCCTGGCCACGCGCGGTGGCCTGGCCGGCGTCGATCAGGCGCAGCACCCATTTCGGATAGGTCTTGTTGCGCGCGAACAGCGCGAGCAGGAAGCCGACGTCCTTCATCTTTGCTTCGACCTCACCATCAAGCTGCAGCGGCCGGCCCCACTGCACCCGACTGCGCGGCATTGTGATGGTCGTCCACCATCCGCTGCGCGCCTCATCCCCTTGGGCGTAGCCGACGTTGCGCAGGGTCACGTTGGAGCCGGCCAGGTCGAAGCGGCGGCCTTCCAGATCGGCGCGCGTCAGTCGGGTGTCGATCGCCACGTCACCGCTGAGCGTGAGATCGGCGACCGCAAGTGCCGCGCGCTTGGCCTGCAGCCCGAAGTGCCCGCGCGCGACTTTTCCCTGCGCGTCCAGGTTCACATCCCCGTTGAGGCGACCACTTCCACCGGTGAATCGCAGCTGGCGGCCGGGCAGGAAATGGTTGTAGGCAGTGAGGTCCGGAATGCTGGCGTCATCGAAGCGCAGGTGCGCGTTCACGCTCTCGCGAAACTCCGCGAGATTACCGGACGACTCGAGGTCCAGCTTCAACGCGCGGCCTTGCACGTAAACCTTGTCGGGCGCCGCGTCGGACGCGACGGAAAACTGATCCAGTGCGAGTTCGACATGCGCCGTGGCCACTTCCTTGCCGGTGGCGGGGGCGACGATCGTGCCGACGGCGCGCGCATGGCCCCGAATGCGATCGTCCAGCACGTGCACCGACAAGTCCACGCCCGGCACTTCGAAATGGCTGCCATCCGCGAGCCGTCCGGCGTCGATCTTGAGGGCTGCCACCAGTTCGCCAGCGCCGTCAAAACTCAGCCAGGCCGAACGCACCAGCATGTCCGACAACCAACGCAGCGACTCGAATCGCCAGCGCAACGCAACCTCGCCGGAGGTCTGCGGCAGCAGCTCACGCCAGCCCTCGAGCGGCAGGCGTCGGCTGGCGATGTGCAGATTGGCATCGAGCGAACCCACGCCCTGCGGTTGTGCGGGCAGCACCACCCGCAGCCCGATCTGCTCGTCAATCGCGGCATCGATGGTGAAGCGGTTCTCGCGTCGCACGCCGGCGGGGTCGGTGAACGACACCGGCAGATCGAGCGCCACGCGCCCGCCGGGCTGCAATTCGCCTTGTTCGAACGCGAGCAGCGCGTCGGCGCGACCGCCGCCGGGTTGCAGGGCGATATCGAGCTTGTCGTCGGACCCCAGCGTCAGCGCCAGGCCGGCTGCATCGCCCTGGAGTTGTAGCGCAACGCGAATCAAGGCAAGCCGGGCCAGACCACGCACTTCGTCCGCGCGATGGCTCGGCATTTCAAATCTAGCGTCGAGCGTGGCCTTGCTAAGCACGACGTCGTTCGCATGCACGACGCGCGCCGAGGCCATCTTTAACGTCGAAGGCAGAATTTCCAATGCGCCGCCACGCAACTGTTTCACCAGGCCGAAGACGACCTCGCCTTGACCTTCGGCGACCACGTTCTCCCAGCGCGCGCGTCGCAGCGTGTCGCTGTGGATGCGGGCAAGATGGATGACCCAGCCACCCGGCCGCACCGCTGCGGGCTTGAGATCCGTGGCGACGCGGCCCGAATCGAATTGCAACTCGTCGCTGTCGATATCGTTGAGCTTTAACTCGCGCCACAGCAGCGGCAGCAACGCGATGCTGGTTCGCACGCGCACCGCCTGCGCAGACCACTGCACGCGCCGCGCCTGGCCTTTCACCTTCACATCCCAAAGCCGCACCTGCCCCGGCCACCAGGTGACCCCGCGCTGCCACTGCGCGTGGAAGCGATCGGGTTTTCGATTCAGCGCGCGATCGGCGAGCGCGCTGTTGAGAAACAGATTGCCGAGCAGCGCGTAGGCGAGATAAAACCCCAGCGCGGTCCAGCCCAGGCGGCGCAGCCAACGCGTTCGTTGCGACACGTATTCGACCCTGACGGAAAGCCGGTGCAAGCATGCCCGAGGACGACACCCCGTGCGCGCGGTTGCGGCGCGGGCTCAGGGTGACGCGGCAGGGGCTCGTAGGCGTTCAGCTCCACGCCGGCGTCCGACCCGCCGTTTGTCTATCCAGGTGCGGCGTTACTCGAAGCCGTCGCGCAACACCTTGATCGTGCCCACTGGACCGGCGACGAAGACGCCACCTCTGAAGCTCGATGTGAACGCGTTGAACGTCGTCGGCGCACCGCCGGTGTAGAGATTGACCTGCGGCGATCCGCCCGGACCAGCGCCGGTCACGACATCCTGGTCGCCATCGCCGTCGATGTCGCTGGTGGCGACCCGCACACCGCCGGTGAAAGCCGGCCCATAGGCGAGGAAACTCGCCTGTTCGACCTGGTCGTGGCCGCGGAACACCTTCACGTGCGGCAGCCCGCCACTGTCGGCACCGGTGACGATGTCGGCGCGGCCGTCACCGTCGGTATCTCCGGCTGCGACGAAAATGCCACCGGTGAACGTAGGCGCGTAAGCGAGGAAACTTGTCACGGACAGTCCGCTGCGACCATCGAATACGCGCACCTCCGGAGTGGCGCCCGGCCCGGCACCGACCACGATCTCGGCGTAGCCATCGCCGTCAATGTCACCCGAGGCCACGCGCACGCCGCCAGTGAATGTATCGCCGAAGGGCGCGAAGTCGTGCAGCACCTGCAGGGTGCGACCGCTGAACACGCGCAGTGCCGTACCGCCGGTACCTGCGCCGGCGATGATGTCGACGCGGCCGTCGCCGTTGACATCGCCGACGGCAACGTACACGCCTCCCTGGAATGTCGGCCCGAAGGCGAAAAAATCACGCAGCAGCGCGGTGTCGGCGCCGTTGAACACGCGTACGTTGGTGCCCCCGGTACCGGGCGCGACGATCATGTCGCTGATGCCGTCGCCGTCGATGTCACCCAGCGCAATGCGCACCCCGCCACTGAACGTCGGCGTATAGGCAAAAAAGTCTCGCAACGGCGAGGCGGCCTGGTTGAACAAGCGCACCTGCGGCCCGCCACCGGCATCGGCTGCAGCGGCGATCGCCGCCTGGGTCGACTGCGCCGTTGAAACTCCTGCGAACGGCAACGCCACCAGCATGGTGAGCGCTGGCGCGGCTCGCCAACAGATCGACCCTGTCATTTTCATAATCTCGCGCGCTGGAGTTGTCGACAGCATACGCAGTCGGCACCACGCGTCCAGCCAAGCCGCGCCCAGCGGCATGCCGGGTGTAGGCTGAAGCGAGAAACCGCTTCGGGAGCGAGCATGGTCCGGTTGTCGCTGGTGATCCCGGCCTGGAACGAGGCCGAGCGGCTGCCCCGGCTGCTCGACAGCATCGATGTCGCGCGTTCGCGCTGGCTCGCGGCGGGCCACGCCGACGCCGCGCTGGAAGTGATCGTGGCCGACAACGGTTCGACCGACGCCACCGCGAGCATTGCCAGCGCGCGAGGCTGCCGCGTGGTGGCAGTGGAGAAGCGCGTGATCGGCGCCGCGCGCAATGGCGGCGCGGCAGTCGCGCAAGGTGAGCTGCTCTGCTTCATCGACGCCGACAGTCGCCTGCATCCGGACAGCTTTGTGGCGGCGGCCTCGGCGATGTCCGACGCACGCGCGCTAGGCGGCGCCACTGGCGTCACCATGGAGCGCTGGTCGCTCGGCATCGCGCTGACCTACGCGCTGATGCTGCCGATGATCTGGCTGACGAACTTCGACACCGGCATGGTGTTCTGGCGTCGTGCCGACTTCGCGCAGCTGGGCGGCTACGACGAAGAACGACTCGTGGCCGAAGACGTCGACTTCCTGTGGCGCCTGCGCCGCCTGGGACGAATGCGAGGGCAACGGCTGGTGCGACTGCGCGGGGTCAAGGCGATCACCTCGACCCGCAAGTTCGACCGCCACGGAGACTGGCATTACTTTACCCAGATGCCATCGTTGTTGTGGCGCCTGGTGCGCGACCGCGGCGCGATCAACGAGTTCGCACGACGTTACTGGTACGAAGGTCGCTGAGGGCTGTCTTGGGGCTTGCGCTGCAATGCGCCGTCCATCCACCCACGTGTCAATGCTGTTCACATAAGCCGTTCGTGGTGATGCCCTTCGATACCTCAGAGCCTGCCCCGGACTCGATCCGGGGGCGAACGGAATTCGGAGGGCGTAACCGAACAGTACTGACTCACGCCTAGTACTTTTGTACGACTGCTCTCTCCTCGACAACACGTTAGCGTGATGCGGCGCCCGATCGCTTCGATCCGGCGCGCACCCTGGGGAGGGGATCCATGTCACCACTGTCCGTGCGGGTTATCGGTGCCGTAGTAGCGTTTGCGGCCACCTTCGGAGTGGAAGCGGCTTGCATCGACAACGTTGTGCTGGTGCACGGCAATGCCGGCAAACCCGCCGATTTCGTCAACACCTACAACGAACTACTCGCCCGCGGCTGGACAGCGCAGCAGATTTTCCGGCCCGACTGGGGCAGCAAGGTCTGCGCGGCTTGCAACGATCACAATGGCAGCGAGGAAACGCCGGTCGAGAACGCCCTGATCGACGCGATCGCGGCCTCGTGCACCGGGCGCATCGATGTGATCGGTCATTCGATGGGTGTCACTCTGGCGGCTCGCGAGATCGACCGGTTCGCACTCAAACCCTATGTCGACAGCTTTGTGGGTATCGCGGGCGCGGTTCGCGGCCTGTGGTCGTGCGGCAGCTATCCCTGGAACGTGTTGACGTCTACCTGCGGTTACTGGGGCTTGTCTGTCGGTAGTCCACTGTTGAACTCGCTGGCCGGCAAGAAGCCCGGCGCGCGCGCTTATTCGATCAAGTCGTGGAGCGACCAAGTGGTCTGCTCGACCGGTGTGTGCACCGTCGGCGGCATTCATTCATCGACCGTGCCGGGCGAGAACGCGACTTTCACCTATGTCACCGGACACTTCGGTCTGCTCACCGGCACCGCCGCGAAGCAGGCCGATCTCATACGGTGAAGGTCTCATACGGTGAAGATCTGATTCAGTGAGTGCGGTGCGCTGCCGCCAACACCGCTACGCACGCCCATCGCGCAGAATTTCGCGCGCCGCATTCATCCCCGGCAAGCCGGTAACGCCGCCGCCGGGATGGGTGCCGGAGCCGCAGAGGTAGAGGTTCTTCAACGCGCCGCGATAGTTGCCCTGCCCCAACAGCGGGCGCGCGCTGAACAACTGGTCGAGGCCAAGGGAGCCGTGGAATATGTCCCCGCCGATCAAGCCGAACTCGCGTTCCAAATCGAGCGGCGAGAGTGCCTTATAGCCGAGCACGCTGCGTTTGAAGTTCGGCGCAAC
>JBKJTK010000020.1:0-14774 GCA_046590875.1 Chiayiivirga sp. | reverse complement strand
CGACGACCGCGATGCGGTCGCGGCCACCCTGGGCCACGAGCTGGCGCATCACAAGGCCGACCATATCCGCGCTGGCCATCGCAAACAGCAAGGCGTACGCGTGCTCGGCGCAATCCTGGGCGCCGTGGTCGGCGGCAGGATCGGACGCAATAGCGGCGAACTCGCGGGTGCAGTCGCCGGCACCGCGGTCGGCGTCGGCGCGAATCTGCTCGCGCTGAAGTTCAACCGCAACCAGGAACTGGAAGCCGATCGCCTTGCGGTGGGCTGGATGGTCGCCGCCGGCTACAACCCGCGGGGCATGTTGAGATTGCAGCAGCAGCTGGGCGCGATGTCGGGCAAGAAGCGCGGCACGTCCATCCTCGGCACGCATCCAACCAGTACCAAGCGCTACCAAGCGGCGGAAAAGCTGATCGAAAAACTTGCGCCGCCGGCCGATCTGCTGGCGCGTCCGATGGCGCCGCTGGTGGATGATCAGGCATTGGCCCAGGCGAGCATGGCGATCAAACAAGCCGATGCGGCACGCATCGCGACCGCGCTTGCGCCCACGCAACGCGAGACACCGTCCGCCGCCGCACTGGCACCGAGCGAGGCTGAAGCCGCCGGTGTCCACATCGGCGCGAACGTCAAGATCGGCGGCAACGTGCATATCGGCGGAAAGCGCGTGACGACTGAGGCTGCGGCCAGCGCAGAGAACGAGCTTCGCTAGAGCCTCGCCTCGGTTTTCGCTGCGCTATGATCGCGGCAGCCCCGTAACGCGCGAGAGCGAGCAATGACCTTGTCCAGAGCGGCCCGTCCCGCCCGTCCCGTCGGCATCATCGGCGGCGTGCGGATTCCCTTCTGCCGCAACAACACCGCCTATGCCGATGTCGGCAATCTGGGCATGTCGATCCGCACCCTCGGGGCGCTGGTCGAACGCTTCGGTCTGCACGGCGTGCAGCTGGGCGAGGTTGCGATGGGTGCCGTGCTCAAGCACTCCTCGGACTGGAACATCGGACGTGACGCCACGCTCTCCTCGGGCCTCTCGCCGCTGACGCCCGGCATCACGATGCAGCGCGCCTGCGGCACCAGCCTCGATACCGTGGTCGCGATCGCCAACAAGATCGCGCTCGGTCAGATCGACGCCGGCATCGGCGGTGGCTCGGATACCACGTCCGACGTGCCGATCGCCGTCAACAAACGCCTGCGTCGCCGCCTGCTTGACCTCAACATGGCGCGCAGCGGCGGCGAGAAATTGAAGGCGTTCAAAGGATTCTCGTATCGCGAATTCGGTCCCGAATTTCCCGGCGTGGGCGAACCGCGCACCGGCAAGAGCATGGGCGAGCACTGCGAGCTCATGGCCAAGGAATGGGGCATTGCGCGCGAGGATCAGGATCGTCTTGCGTATGACTCGCACCGCAAGGCCGCGGCCGCGTACGAGCGCGGTTTCTTCGCCGATCTGGTTGCGCCGTTCCGTGGCATCGAGCGCGACAACATCCTGCGCCCCGACACCACGGTGGAAAAACTTGCGACGCTGAAACCCGCCTTCGACAAGACCTCGGGCAAGGGCACGCTCACCGCGGGCAATTCCACGCCGCTCACAGACGGCGCTTCCGCCGTGTTGCTGGGCAGCGAGGAATGGGCTGCCGCGCGCGGCCTGAAAGTGCAGGCTTACCTGGTGGATGCACAAGTTGCCGCGGTCGATTTCGTGCACGGCGAAGGCCTGCTGATGGCGCCAGCCTGGGCCGTTCCGCAGATGCTGGCGCGCAACGGACTCACGTTTTCCGACTTTGATTTCTTCGAGATCCACGAAGCGTTTGCGGCGCAGGTGCTGTGCACCTTGCGGGCCTGGGAATCGGAAACCTTCTGCCGCGACCGGCTTGGATTGAGCGCGCCGCTTGGCGCGATTGATCCGGCGAAGTTCAACGTAGTGGGATCCTCGCTCGCGTTCGGCCACCCGTTCGCGGCCACCGGTGCGCGGATTGTCGCCACGTTGGCGAAGTTGCTGGAGGAGAAGGGATCGGGGCGCGGGTTGATTTCGATTTGCACCGCGGGGGGTATGGGCGTTACGGCGATCGTCGAACGCTGACTGCCTCTCGTCATTCCCGCCCTTCGACAGGCTCAGGACAGGCCGGCCTGCGGCCGAGCGGGAATCCATCTTGATCTTGGCTCTCGTGTGTTTCGCTAAATTGAGGTAGCGCGAGCGCCATCCATGGCTTTTTTCGTCCGGCTCCAGGCGGCGCACGAAACACGCCATGGATGGCGCTCGCGAAACCTTCAAGACATGCAAAATTCAAGTTCAAGATGGACTCGACTTGCACTGGAATGACGAGCGTGGATCAGCCCGGCCCGGGCAACCTCGGTACGCCCATCGCCGAGCGTTCCTCGGCAACAGCCTCGTCCTGAATCAACTCACGCAGCCCACGTCCGGGCATCGGCAGCACCGATTCGCCGCGTGCGATGCGCAGAGCGTTGGCGTAGGCGTGGCGGGCGCGGGCGTCGTCGCGCTGTGCGGCGTGGGCGTGGCCGAGTTCTTCCCAGGCCTCGGGGCCGGCGCCTTGCGCCAGCGCACGATGAAGATAGTCTTCGGCCTTGCCCCAGAGCGCTTCCTCGCGGCACAGGCGGCCGAGCGCGAGCAGCAACGCCGGACTGTTGGGTTGCGATTTCAGCCAGTGCTCCGCGGCCTTCAACGGTGAACCGCGCTGGCCGCGCGGCACGTGCCCGTACAAACGCGCCAGCGGCTCGGCCCACTGTTTCTTCAGCGCGTGCTCGATCGCGGCCGCGGCCTGGTCTTCCAGGCCCAGCGCCGCGGCGCGTTCGGCGTAGGCGCCAACCACGAGCGGGTGCTGGCGTTGGCTGCGGCTCGCGATTTCCCAACGTTGCGCGAGTTCGTCGGCGTTGCGTGCCTGGCGCAGCGCGGCGGCGGTGATCTCGGCCTCGAAGGCATCGAGCGCCGCGCCTTCGAGTAGCTGGCTCTGGCGCAACGCCGGCAATAACGCGACGGCGTCCTGCGCGTGGCCGCTACGCAGTTGCGCCAGCATTTTCAATTCGATCCCGCGCGGCGGCAGCGTCGAAGTGGCGCCAGCCGTCGCGAGCGCATCGAGTGCGGCGGCGGGCTGATCCCGGCGCAATAAGGACTCGGCGTCAAACATCGCCAGCGCGACGGTGTCGCCGTTCTCCGCCACGCGCGCGCGCAGCGCGGCCACGCTGTCGGTATCCCCTCTGGCCTCGGCGGCGCGCAAGGCGGCAAGCAAGGCGGGCAGACGATGCAGCGGATCGCTGGCGGCACGGGTCAGAAGTTTTTCCGCGCGCGCCCAGCGGCCTTCGTGCAGCGCCAGCAAGCCGCCGGCGAGACGTTCGCGTGCCACCTTGCGCGCATGTCGGCGCCACGCGCGGAACGGCAAGCGCAACAGCCACACCAGCACCCGCACCGTCAGCCACGCCACCAGCACCGCGGCGATCGCAACCACGAGAGTGGACTCGACGCTGTAGCCGCGCAGGATCACCAGCACGTAACCCGGGTCCGCGGCGAGCAAATGCCAGGCCAACGCACCGAGCGCGGCCAGCGCCAGCAGCGCCAGCAGGCGCCAGAACAGCGTCATTCGTCGCCCTCAACCACGGGGGTGACGGCATCGACGGGCGCGGTGTCCAGCGGAGGCGCTTCGAGAGCAGGCGCTTCCAGAGCAGGCGCCTCTAGAGCAGGTAGCGGACGTTCCAGCGCGCCGACGCTGCGAGTGGCGCGCAAGCCGCGGAGCTCCTGCAAGGTCGCGCCCAGCACCGGCAGCTCCGGCACCAGGGTCACGGCACGCAGGCGTTGCAGCGCAGCGTGTCGCGCGACGACCTCGGCGTCGTCGCGATCGAACAGTCGTGCGATCAACGCTTCGCACTGGCTCAAGGCATGGTCGTAGGCGGCGGGATCAGGCCTTGCCAGGGCCGCTTGCGCCAATTCCAGTTGCAGTCGCAAGGCGGCAAGCGTGGTCTCGCGCTGCACCGGGCCGAGCACCTCGTCGCGGGCGTCCATGCGGCGCACGGTGACCAGTTGCGAGAGCAGACGCATCAGGCGCGAGTCGTTGCCATCAGCGGCGGCCACCGTGCCGGCGCGCGAGGCTGGCAGGCGTTCGAGCGTCGTCGAGAAAGTCGCAAGTTCGGCCCGGATGGCCGGTCGCGGATCACTGGGCACGGCGCGCAGCGCCAACAATTCCTGCGCCAGGGTCTGGCGCAGCGTGACCAGCACCGGGTCGTCGATACTGGAGAGTGCGGCGTCGCTGAGGTTGTAGGCCTGGATGGCCGCAGGCACGTCACCGAACAAGCGCAGTCGTTCTTCGCCCATCAGCAGGAGAAACTCGGCTTCGTTGAGGCGCAGCATCGCCTCGCCGCGCAGCCGGTTGTCGGCCAAACGCGCGACCGCATCTTCCAGCAATGAGGCGCGCTCGCCCATGCCGAGCAGTTCCTCGCGTAGCACCTTGTTGGTGGCGACGTTGTCGGCGGCGCGGGTTTCCAGCGATTTCTGAGCGCGGCGGGTGCTATCCACCGCGGTCTCCAGCGTTTCGATGCGCTGTTGCAGCGCGGTGTTGGCGTCCTGCCAGGCCTCGGCGCGGCGCTCGCTGTCCTGCAATCGCGACCATTGGCGCCACGCCAGCGCGCCGCCGGCCACCAGCACCGCCAACAGCAGGACCCAGCCGAACCCACCACGGCGGCGCGACGCAGCGACCGCAGCAGGAGGCGACGTCAGGGGGATTTCGGGATCGGAACTCGGAGAATCGCTCACGGCGGCAGAAACGGCGTGGGGAATACCCTGCATGCTACCGGATGGGCAACGAGCGCGAGAAGGAATCCGCGCCCTCGGCGTCCGGAGCCACGTGCGCCGCCAGCGCATCCAGCAATGCCTGCGGCGTCGGCGCGCCGGCTTCGATCACGGCGGCGAAGCCACGCTCGTGCGCGAGTTGCGCGAGACGTGGACTGCTCGCCACCACGAGCGCATCGCGCAGGCAGGCGGCCGCGGCGGGCGGCAGTGCGGCCAGGGCGTTGTCGAGCGCCTCGGCACTGCTCAACAGCACCGCGCGCGGGGCGATGCTGCCCAGCAGGGCCTGGACATGGATACGCGTGAAACGCGGCGGCAAGCGGCGATACACCTCCGCCACCCGCACCCGCGCGCCGCGTGCGCGCAACGCATGCGCCAGCAGGCCGCGTCCGCCGGGTGCCGTCACCACGCCGATATCGCCGTTGGGGCGGGCAAGCGCCGCCGGCGCGAAGTCGCTCAATGCCAGCAGACCCTCGCTGCGCATTGCGCGTTCGGCCGGATGGATCGCGCGCAGTCCGAAGCGGGCCAGCGCGTGCGCGGTACCGCGCCCGACCGCGTACACGCGCTGTTCGCGCACCGGATGCAACGCTTGCAAGGACGCGGCGAAACGCACCGCAGCCGGACTGGTAAAGATGAGTTGGGAGCACGTCAGGGCCGCGCGCAAGCTGGTGCGTGCCAGATCGACATCAGGCATCGCGGCCAGACGCAACGCGGGCAGTGCCAGCGCGGTCGCACCGCGCGCGCTGATCGCGCGCTTCATCGCGGCCTGCTGCGGGGCCGGCCGCAGCGAGATCACGGTCCATACGGCGAGGTAGGGGGAGACGAGCATATCTGTCATCCGTCAAGCTTACGCCTGCTCCCTCTATCCGATGTTGATTCCATGCTGGCCCAGAGCGAAAACCGTATTCCCATGGAAGACCCGCAGGTGCAGTTGTTGAGCGCACTGGAACACAAATTGCTGACCATGCCGCCAGTACGCGCGCTTGGCCTGCGCGTGGCGCATTACGACGGCGAGGTGCTGCGCCTGACCGCGCCACTGTCGGCGAACGTCAACGACAAAGGCTCGGCGTTCGGCGGCAGCCTCGCCAGCCTGATGACACTCGCTGCCTGGGGCCTGAGCACGCTGAAGCTGGGCGAAGCGGGCCACCGCGCCGAAGTCTACGTGCAGGACTCGCATCTGCGCTATCTCAAGCCACTCTACGATGAGTTGCGCATCGAGGCGCGGCTCGCCCCTGAACAAGACTGGAGCACCTTCCTCGCGACCTATGCCGCCCGCGGTAAAGCGCGCGCGCACCTGCTGGCTGAAGCGCGTGATGGCGAGGGCGCGGTCGTCACCGCGTTCGAGGGGCGCTACGTGGCGTTGCGCGCGGCGGGTTGAAGCCGCTCCTGCGCAAACAATCGTAGCGACCAGGCGCCGGCTGGGGCTTCGCGCAGACGCATGACTTCCTCACCCATCGCAGCTGGCATCTCGGCCAACGCGGGCAAGGCACCTCCATAGCCATCGGGGAACAGCACCGGCGCCGACAGCGCCGCGAAGGCGATATCAGCCGCGCTGAATCGGTCGCCGACGAGATAGCGACGACCATCACGCAGGCGATCACCGACTTGCGCGAACACCGCATGTACGCGCTCCAACGAACGTCGCGCACTCTCGGGTGTGATCCTGAGGCGCGAGCGGATGAGCCGCTTCGCTAGCGGAAACAGCAACGGCAGCAGGCGAGCCTCGAAGCGCGGAACGCCGCGGCTCATCGCCGTTCGCAGCAGGCGCTCGTGCGGCAAGAGATGCGCGTAGGCCCAACGCCGAGCGTGTGGCCCGAGGACGTCGTCAAACTCGTGCTCGAGCGCGCACACCTCGCGGTTCAACGCCGCCTCGCGCGGAAACAACCGGTCGCCACCGCAGACGGCGTCGAGGTGACGCAGGATGTCGGTGGAATCGAGGTAATGCTGTCCCGCGTGGATCAGCACCGGCACACTGCGACCGCCGCACCGCGAGGTCGCCCACCAGTGCAGCAGCGGCACATGAGGTTCTTCGCGGTAGTCCAGGCCCAGATAATCGAGCGCCCAGCGCGCCTTCTCGCTGTAGTGGCTGTGCGGCATGGTGATGAGGCGTGCGGGGGCGTGCGGAGTGGATACCATGGAGGTGTCGACTGGAGGCGATAGGGTGACCAAGGTTTCAAGTCTAGTGGCAGCACGACCCACAACTGCACATCGACCTCGCGCGATGGCACAACACGCGCTGTCGCACCTTTCGCGTCGCAAGGTGGTGCTGGCTCGTCTCATCGAGGCCGGCATCGAGCTCGCTGCCGATCCGCGAGCGCGAGCGTATCGCCGAATTCCTGAGCGAGGAAAACCGGGCCTCCTCATCGTGAGGTGGCCATCGCACGTGGCCACGCTCGGCGCTGTTCTCAAACCCTTGCCCGTGCGCGACACTGCAGCACTCGTCCGGTCGTGCCGGGCCGGCGGAAACTGATCCTGCATGACCTTGGTGCTCGCCACCCAGTTGCTGCTGGGCGCTGCGCTACTGCTGGCTTTGGGCTTCCATCGCTATCGCATGGCGCAGGTGTGCGCGCTGCTGTGGTTGCTGCTGCTTGGCAGCGGTGCCGAGGTGTTGCGGGTGCAGGAGGGCGCGATGCGCTTCGCGCCCTGGTTGTTGCTGGCGAGTGCGGCGATGCCCGAGCCGCGGTTGTTCTCGCGGCGGCATCTGTTGTGGATGCTCGCGGTGGTGTTCTTCGTCGGCATCACGCTCGGCGCGCCACGGCATGTCTTTGAGGGCCTCCGCCAACTGGCGGCTTGGCCGCTGCCGACGATGGGCGCACGCAATGGCGCCGCCCTGCTTTGCGCCTGCGCCGCTTTCGTCTGCATCGGATGGTGGAGCTTCAGCGCGCGCAGCATCGAGTTGGGTCTAGCGGTGGTGTTGCTGCTGGCGGCGGCCGGCTGTGCCGAGATCAGCGTATTGCCGGGCTGGTTCGCCGCCGCCGCGGCAACTGCGGTGCTGGCGCTGCTGTATTCCAGTTACCGCATGGCCTTCATCGATACCCTGACCGGACTTCCGAACCGGCGCGCGCTGGACGAAACCTTGTCGCGACTGTCGGGCACCTACGCGCTGGCGATGATCGACATCGATCATTTCAAGACCTTCAACGATACCTACGGCCATGCGGCGGGCGATGTGGTGCTGCGTGAAGTGGCGCAGTGCCTGCGGCGTCACGTCGGCGGGCAGGTCTACCGCTATGGCGGCGAGGAGTTCTGCGTGGTCTACGCGGGACGCGAGAGCGAAAAACCGGCGCTGCCACTGGAGCGCGCCCGTAAGGCAATCGGCATCCAGCGCGTGACGGTGCCCGCGCCGGCGCCCAGGCGCGGCGCGCGCGCCACGGAAGCGAAGGCCACGCGCGAGGTCGCGGTGACGATCAGCGCCGGCTGCGCCCAGCGCAACGCGCAACGGCGCGCGGCGGAGGACGTGCTGAAGGCCGCCGATCAGGCGCTGTACAAGGCCAAGGACAAGGGGCGCAATCGGGTGGTGGCGGCGTGAAAAGGGTATCCTGATTCCAGTGTGGGGACTCCCTCCTGGGAACCACTGAAGCCACTATGCGGAAGCCTTCGCGCGTTCGGCAGCGCCTGGTCGAGTACGGGCCGCACATCCCGACTTTGACGAAGCTGCTCCACAAAGGTCATTTTGATAACTGACGCCGGCAGAGCTACATGCGAGGAGCGCGTCAATGACAATGCAACATTCCGAAGCGCTCGACTCGGACGACGCACTTGAGTTCGGGTCGTTTCAGCAAGCGGCAGCCCATCACCTCGGGCACCCGATCAAGCCATACAGTCAGCTCGCATCGATCGTGGATGCGTGGGCCGAGGCGATGCCGCCCTCGACCCGCACGAACGACGACTTTGATACGCATGGAAGCGTTCTTGCGAATCTCTGTAGGGACCTCCGCCCTCCGGAGACCATGCCCGACGGGACGACCCCCTCACATTGGCCGGGGATGCCATCGAGGCCGGTCGATCACTTCGTGTGGCCCTGGCCCTGGCTTGCACTCGGAGATAAGACGGTGACGCTTGCTCCGGCAACGGAGCTAGAGGGCGATATCCAAGCCTTTCTCTCGCTCGGACTTAGGCTTCCTTCGCTCGAAGCGATGCTGCTGCATGCTTGCCTGTACAAGCAGACCGTGAATGCCACTTGGCGCGCTGAAATGGGCCCCGACGCGTGGTGGCGTCGTTCGATTCAGTCAACCTCAAGCGTGACCGGCTATCGTTGGTGGGAGCTCAAATTCCACACGCTTCGCAGCCGTCGTGCGCGCGCGAAGGCCTTAGGTGAACTTTGGCCAATCATTCCTGCGGCGATCATCGTCGCACTCCTGTGGAGCATTGAGTGGCGGGTCGCGCTTGCCGCCGGAGTGACCAGCGTCGGTATCGGCCGACTTGTGCAGGCGACGCTGAGTGCACGCGATAAGGCCGGAATGATCTTTGAAGCGATTGAATCGATGGCCCATGTTTGCGTATTGGCTCGACAGGATAGTCACCTCGGAGGTAGCGCACATGCCGTGCGCGAGCAGATGTACCGCACTGAAACCATGGGTGCCGATTGGCCTGGAATCGCCTATCGACTTGTCGAAAGGCTCATCGCCGACGAGTCCATCAAGGCAGGTGCCCGATGAATCCGTCTATAGCACCACTGGTCCTTGCTAGCGTCCTTCCCTACTTGGCCGTGGCGTACCTGTGGACGCTCCTAGTTCCCGGCGGGGCCGATCAGTTCTGGAGGATCATGGGAATCTTAATCGCCGTGCGGTTTGGGTTCGCGTTTCTTGATGCGATCGCAAGTACGGCGTACTGGCACATCGCCGGTCGACGGCGAGTGCAAAAGGGTCTGCTGGCAGTGCTCCGTGAGAACACAATGCCCGTGCCTCATCCGGATGACCATGATATGTACGGTTACGTAAGTCGCATTGCGTCAGAGCGAGAGACCCCGCCGGGGCCAGTTGAGATCTGCGAGCACATATCTGCACAGATGGCAGTGCACGAAGCCTTGGGGGCGATCGCCGGGATGCGCTTTCACGCGGCTGCCGACGCGGCCTTTAGGCAGTTTCGGCTTGCGATTGGGTCACCCTCGAAGAGTTGATCGACCGTGAGGGACTGATCAGGCGGTTCGTGGCCAAAAGAGAGCGGGCGTTATGCAACTGGAATGGGACGAGCACTTTCGGGAGATCGTACTGCCTGCATGGCAGGAATATCTCCAGTCTGAAACGCAGCTCTCGAATGCAGTCAAGGCGGCCGACGGACAAGCGCTGCAACAAGCCTCATATGTCGCTCTCAGACGCGGTGCTGTAGCCGCAATCTTCCTTCACCATTTCGGCGAAATTGTCCTACGTGCGCGCCCCACTTTTCTTCCTGCGAACGTAACCGAAGCCGCGCAAACCCAACAGTGGGTCGCGTCATTCTGCTTCGCGCCTCGAACTCAAAACGTGATCAACGACGTCGGGTTGCTTGGCGATGTGGCTGATGCGCTCAAGCATGCTGTACTGACTAGACGGGTACTACTGCGCCAGGTTGCCACCAACGATCAAGTGCTGGTAGTTGCTAGTGGCTATGGAGATCTGCCCTCTGGAGAAGGCAAGTTTGGAGGCGTCGATCAGGTCGTCGTCAAGGCGAGCAGCGGTCCGCGCGCTCTGTCGGCGGTGCTTCAAAACGTGGTTGATGCTTGGCGTCGAGCCTCAGGTTTGGCGATCCCCGATATCGGTGTGGCCTGAAGTCAATTGAGCGACGACTGACCAAGAATGCAGTTCTTCCCACAAGTCGCTGCGTCATCGGAGCCTGAGCTCTGGGGTGCGTTCCAACTGGCGGGCGCAACTGCGTTTCGGAGAAAGCCGGCAAGCGTACCCACACTCCAATCCGGAAACCCCTTGAAAACCCCTCTCTCGTTGGAGGCCGGTGAAGCAAGAAACGTCATCTTCCCGCCGCTGCGCGCCCACACGCGGTCTCGGTCTCGGCCAGCGCAGAACGAATCGCTTCAAGCTCCTCGCCTTCTTTCAGCGCATCCGCCAGCAGGCGTCGGCCGCCGCTTCGATCTCCCTGACGGCAATGGGCGCCGGCCTGCGCCAGGCGCGCTTGCGCCCGCACCCGCTGGTGTTCGCTGTCGCCAGGGGCGACTTGCGCCAGGAGTTGCGCGATACGCGAGTCGCCGTGCTGGATCTGTTGACGTGCGTAATCCAGCCTGGCCAATGAAAGTTGCACCAGCGCGGTCTGCGTATGCGTCTCGCCATGCCGCAGGCGTTCGATCTTCAGCGCGCGCTCCAGCATCGCTTGTGCCTGATCGAGGCGGCCCTCCACGATCGCGATCTCACCCAACAGGCGCAGCGTATTGGCCACCGGCACGTGATCGGGACCGAACACCGTCTCGCGCAGCGCCAGCGCTTCGCGCAGTGGCGCTTCGGCTTCGTCCAACCGGCCCGCGTCTTTCAGCACCATGCCCAGGTTGTGCAGGCCACCGGCGAGGCGGCCTTTGAATTCACCCGCGCGCCATAGCGCGACAGCTTCGTTCAGTAGTAACACCGCGATGTCGCTGTCGCCGCGTTTCCACGCCAGGATCGCTTGGCTGTTGAGCGTGCTGCCGACATCCGGATGCCCGGCGCCGAGAGCGCGCCGCTGATAGTCCAGCACCTGCTGCAGCAAGGGCTCCGCCTCGTCGAGCCTGCCGTAATCGACCAGCGTAGCAGCCAGTTGTCGACGCGCCTCCGCGAGCGAGGGATGGCCGTCCGGATAGAGCGCGGCGCCGACGGCGATCGCCCGCCGAAACGCGGCCTCGGCCGCCACCGGGTCGCCCTGCTCGCGTTGCAACGCACCCAGGCTGCGCAACAGATGGATCGCCAGTTCGTGACGTTCGCCGTGCTCGCGCTCCAGTCGCGCCAGCGCTTGTTGCATCTTGCCAATGGCGAGCTTCACCTCACCGGCGTCGGAATCGAGCGCGGCCAGGTCGATCAGACTTTCAACCACCAAGGTCACGGGGGCCGCGCCACGCTCGCGCAGCGCCAGTCCCGCGTCGAACGCGGCGCGTGCCGCGCGCGCATTGCCTTGCATGCGATGGCAGCGGCCAAGCATGGACTGGAAGTTAGCGACCGACAGCGGTGCACTCGTTCCGAGCGTGACGGCGGCATCGCGCTGCGGCACCAGCGCCGTCAGGCAGTCGTCGACACGGCCCAGTCCGCGCAGCGCGCGGGCGCGTTCGGTCGCTGTCCGCAGTACTCGCACGGCGTCGTCCTCCACCGGCATCGCAGCGAGCAACGCAAGCGCGTCGTCGAAACGGCCGAAGCCGTTCTGCAATCCGGCGAGCGTGAGCAGCAGCTCGCCCAGCACCGTGGGTTGCGCGCGCAGTTCGCGTTGCGCACGTCGTGCGCCGTCGTGCAGCAATTCGGCTACGCTGAGATCGCCTCGTTGTGCGAGGTTGGGATCGGTGCGGGCGAACAATCCGAGCATGAAATCCTGCATCGCCTGCGCGCGTTGCGCCTCGGTCAACGCGCGTTGACCCTGCCAGAACACCAGCGCCGCGCCACCGAGCAGCAGTAGCAAGGCCGCGCTGCCGAGCCCGACCCCGAGGGCATTGCGACGCAGGAATTTCGCGGCGCGATAACCGAAACGATCTGGCCGCGCGCTGACCGGACGTCCATCGAGATGACGTTGGAGATCCTTGGCAAAGGCCTCGACCGAGGCGTAGCGTTCGTCCGGCGGCTTGCGTAACGCCTTGAGCAGGATGTTGTCGAGATCGCCCGTCAGTTGACGCGCCAACGCGCGCGCGGCGCGCGCGTCGAGGCTGGCGCCATGCTCGCCGGTGTGGAAGTCGTCACGTCGCGTCACCGCCTGCGACGGCCGCCGCACCTCGGCCAGCAGAATCGCTTCCTCCAGCTCTGCCGCACTGCCGCGCTGCAGGCGATAGGGTCGTTGCCCAGTCAGCAATTCGTACAACACCACGCCGAGCGCGTAGACGTCGGTCTGGGTGCTGATCGCTTCGCCGCGGATCTGCTCGGGCGCCGCGTACTGCAAAGTGTAAGCGCGTCCGCCGAAGCGGGTGAGGTCGGTCTGTCCGGTGATGGCTTCGCGATCGAGCAGCTTGGCGATGCCGAAGTCGAGCAGGCGTACGCCGCCTTCGGCAGTGACGAGGATGTTGGAAGGTTTCAGGTCGCGATGCACCACGAGACGGCCATGCGCGTAGGCCACCGCGGCGCAGACTTGCAAGAACAGCGCGATTCGCGCCGCGACATCGAGCCTGCAACGTTGCGCGAAGTCGGTGAGCGTTTCGCCCTCGACATACTCCAGCGCCAGATACGGCTGGCCTTGCGCATCCACCCCCGCGTCGAACAAGCGCGCGATATTGGGATGCGAGAGCTGCGCCAGAATCTGACGCTCGCGACCGAAGCGCGCGCGCAGATTGTGGGCGGCGCCCTCGGTGCGCAGCAGTTTGAGCGCGACCTCGCGTTGGTACAGGCCGTCAGCCCGTGCCGCCAGCCAGACGGTGCCCATGCCACCTTCGCCCAGCACGCGAATCAGGTGATACGGACCAATGCTCGCGCCGGGTTGCAGCGTGCGCTCGCTGTCGCTGCCGAGTTGGTCGAGGGGCAGCGGATCGCGCAGGAAGTCGGCGCGTTGCGCATCGAGCGCCAGCAAGTGTTGCAACTCGCCGGCCAGTGCTGGTTCGGTGGATGCCAGAGTCTCGAGCCGGGCTGCGCGTTCACCGAGGTCGAGTTCGAGCAACTCGTCGAGCAATTCCGAGACCTTGGCCCAACGCTGCGCGTCCACTGCTTTCGTCAGGCCAGGGTGACGGTGCCGTCGAGCGCGCCGAGCAGGAACAGCCGCGCCTTGTGCCAGTCGCGGCGCACGCTGCGTTCGGAGCGTTCCTGCAGGGTCGCGATTTCAGTCTCGGCCAGTCCGGCGAAATAGCGCAGCTCGACCAGTTGCGCGAGTCGCGGCTCGGCGGCTTCGAGCTTGCGCAAGGCATCGTCGAGGTCGAGCAGGTCTGCGTCCAGACGCAGTTCTCCGGGAATCTCGTTGAGGTCCGTCACCCGCTGCCAGTCGCCACCGCGTTTGCGCGCCATGCGCTGGCGAGTGTGGTCGATCACGATGCTGCGCATCGCCGAGGCGGCGTAGGCGAAGAAATGCGCGCGATCCTCAAAGCTGGCCTGCTGTTGCCCCACCAGCTTCAGCCAAGCCTCGTGCACCAGCCCGGTGGTGTTCAGCGTGCCGTCTTTCTGTCCGCCGAGCTGGCGTCGCGCCAGCACGTGCAGTTCCCGATACAGCGCGCTGAGGACGCGATCCAGCGCCTCGCGGTCGCCGGCCTTTGCCGCGCTCAGCCAATGCGTGATGTCCTCGTCGTGCACTGGGCGTCTCGTCGCGGAGGGTCCGGGCCGATTCTATCCCTGCAACCGGCAAGGGCGTCGAATTGCACGAGTTTTGTCGGCGCGCGACGCAGCGACTGCACGCGACTCAAGTCAGAAAAATGCGCACCGCTGGCGGTGGAATGTTTGCTGAGTGCGGTTCAGGGAAGCCGACTCACCACCAATAGCGCAAGTGCTTCGACCTTCGCACGCGCCGCGAGATCCCCCATCTCCATGGAATTTGCGTTCAGTTCGACGACCTTGTCGCCTTTGAGTACGTAGAGCGCGTTCTGCATTTCAACCCAGGCTGCGCCCTCACCGATGCCACCGACCGCATCGCCCGTGCGCGACCACTCGGCGAAATAGTCGGCCGCTGTCGACCACTTGCTCGCGGCCTTCATGAGTTTTTCGTTGGTGACAAATCCAATGCTCATGCCACCGTTGTAGTTGCCTTGATCGACATAAACGCACGCGATACGGGTCAGCCCGGCCTCGTCGATCACATCAAGCTGGGAAATGGTTCCGCCGACAGCGGCCTGCACGTCGGCGAAAGTTGCTAGCTGGCATAGCGGGTGAGTCGCGGCCGAGGCTTCGACCGCACTCGATACCGACGCTGCGACCATGCTCGTGTTCGC
>JBKJTK010000519.1:0-2630 GCA_046590875.1 Chiayiivirga sp. | reverse complement strand
GGCACTTTCAATCCGACGGCAAACCTGCCGGGCAATGCGGTCTGCGTGGTCACGGTGCTCTCCGCCAACATCACCGACACCGACACCAACGACGCCCCCAACTTCTTCGATGCCGTTGACGTCGCCATCGAGGAAGTTGGGGGCGTCGGTGGTGTCGGTGTCGGTGATGTTGGCGGAGAGCACCGTGACCACGCAGACCGCATTGCCCGGCAGGTTTGCCGTCGGATTGAAAGTGCCCGTTGCGGTGCCTGTGCCCGACAACGCGCCAGCCACCGGACCGCTGCCACAATCCACGCTGATCGCACCGGCGGTGATGGTGACGGTCTCGCTGAAGTTCACCACCACGTCGCTGGTGTTGGGCACGCTGATGGCGTTGTCGAGCGGCACGGTGCTGCTGACGGTCGGCGGTGCGTCGATGACGAAGGTGACGGTGCCGTCGTCGGTGCCGGACGTGTTCGTCAAACGGTAATCGAAGGTGAAAGTGCCGGACGTATCGACATCGACCAGGGTGAAGGTGCCGTCCGCGTTGACCGTCAGGGTGCCGCTGGCAAACGCGACGCTGGTGCCCGCGGCATTGGTGGTGACCGTACCGCCGAGGCTGCCGCCGCCGAAGCTCGTGAGCGTGGCCGCGGGACTGCCCAAATCATCTGCGCCACTGCCGTTGTCGTCGTTCAGATCGCCACTGCGCGTCACGCCGGTGAGCGTGCTGCCGAAGCCCCCGTTGAACAGATCGTTCTGCGCGATCGACGCGCAGCGCACGGTGATGCTGATCGTGGCGTCGTCGCTGCCCTGCGTATTGGTGAGACGGTAGTCGGTGGTGAACAGACCGCAGAACCGCGTCACGGTCGTGGGTGGGGTGAAGCTCAGGCTGCCGTCGGCACCGATCGTCAGCGAGCCGTTGGTGAAGCCCGGGATCGTGGTGTCGGCGCTGCCCGCCGCGTTGTCGGTCACCACGCCGCCGGCGCTGCCGCCGCCGAAGCTAGCAATGTTCGCGAGCGGGAAGCCGCGCGCATCCGCGCCGCTGCCGTTGTCCGCGAACAGCGTGCCCGCAGCCAAGGCGAGTGTGCTGCCAGAGTCGACCGTAAACGCGAGCCCTGCATCGTTCTGTGCCACGGGCGCCTGATTGATCGTCAGGGTAAAGGCCTGGTTCGCATCCGGCGCCACGCCGTTGGTCGCGGTGAAGGGGCAGCTGTAACTGCCGGCATCGCCATTGACCGGCGTGCCGGACAGGACGCCGGTCGCGGGTACGAAGCTGATCGAGGAAGGCAACGCGGGCGTGCAGGCGGCCAGACTCAGTGCAGGCGTGGGGAAGCCCGCGGTCGTGACGGTGAAGCTGCCCGCTGACCCAACCGCGAACGCGGTGTTGTTGACGCTGGTGAACGTCGGCGACTGGTTGACGTTGAGCGTGAACGATTGCGTAGCGGTGCCCTGCGCGTTGGTGGCGCTGAACTCAAGGACGTAGCTGGCGCCGGTGCCGGGGCCCGGCGTGCCGCTCAAGACACCGGTCGCGGCGGTGAAGGTCACGCCCGCGGGCAGCGAGCCCATGGTCATGCTCAGGGTCGGCGTCGGCGAGCCGGTCGCGGCGACGGTGAAGCTGCCGGCCACGCCGACCGAGAACGTAGTGGTGTTGGCGCTGGTAAAGACCGGGCCGTCCTGGACGGTGAGCGTGAAGTTCTGGGTGGCGTTGGGCGCCACGCCATTGCTGGCGGTGACGGTGAGCGGATAGCTGCCGCCCGATCCCGCCAGCGGCGTGCCGCTCAGCGTGCCGGTGCCCGGGTTGAACGTGATCCCGGACGGCAACGCGCCGACCGCGGAGAACGTCGGCGCGGGGAAGCCTGTCGCAGTGACGGTGAAGCTGGACGCGTTTCCGAGAGTGAAGGTCGCGCTGTTCGCGCTGGTGATCTGCGGCGCCTCCTGCACGGTCAGGGTGAAGTTCTGCACCGCGTTCGGTACCACGCCATTGCTGGCGGTAAAGGTAAGGTTGTAGACGCCGCCGCTGAGCGCGGCCGGCGTGCCGGACAACGTGGCGGTGCCATTGCCGTTGTCGAGGAAGGTGATGCTGCCCGGCAGCGGAGCGCCGCCGCGTGTGATGGTGCTGACGGTTGGGGTGCCGGTCGTGGTGACGGTAAACGTGCCGGGCGTGCCGACCACGAACGTCGTCGCGGCTGCGCTCGTGATCACTGGCGCCGCGTTGACGGTCAGGGTGAAGTTCTGCGCCGGGCTGGTACCGGCCACGTTAGTCGCGGTGATGCTCACCGGATAGCTGCCGCCGGTGCCGACCGCAGGCGTGCCGCTCAGCACGCCCGTGGCGGAACTGAAGCTCACGCCGCTGGGCAAGGCGCCGACGAGCGCAAACGTGGGCGCCGGGAATCCGCTGGCGGTGACGGTGAAGCTGCCGGCGTTGCCGATGGTGAACGTGGTCGCGTTGGCGCTGGTGATGACCGGCGCCTCGTTTACGTTCAAGGTGAAGGCCTGGGTCGTGGTGCCCTGCGCATTGGTGGCGCTGAATTGCAGGGTGTAGCTACCACCGGTACCGACCGCGGGCGTTCCCGCCAGCACGCCGGTGGCGGCGGTGAAGGTCACGCCCGTGGGCAAGATGCCGCTGGTCTGGCTGAGTGTCGGCGCCGGCG
>JBKJTK010000396.1:0-18022 GCA_046590875.1 Chiayiivirga sp. | reverse complement strand
GCGCTGCGGTTGATGCGGGGAGCGGTGCGCTGAGACGCACTGCGGGTGATGCGAGGAAGGGTGCGCCGAGGCGCACTGAGGTTGATGCGAGGGGTGCGCCGAGGCGCACTGAGGTTGATGCGAAGAGCGGTGCGCTGAGGCGCACCCTATGGGGACCCTAGGATGCGTGCGCGCTCGGCACGGCAGTAGGGTCCGCCCATGGTGAAGTTGCGGCAGTCCTGCGGGCGTTGTTCGTAGATCGAACAACTGCGCCCGTCTGCGCCCAGCGCGATGCAGTAGCCGTCGGTGCCATGCGCCATCACGCGCAGTCCGCTGGCGGTCTGGATTGTCAGTTCCGGTGGCACCGCAACGTCGAGTGGGCCGAGCACCACGGTAAGGCGGCAGCAGAGCGCGCTGCAGCGACTACAGTGCACGCTGGGGTCGATCCCTGTGTCGTCATCGAACGTTGCCGACGGCACGGCTGGCGTGAGCAAGGTCACCGCAATGCGCGCGTCCGGTTTCATCGCCGGTAGCTCAGCAGGCGCCCGCGGTACGGAGCCAAGTCGCCGTCGTCGAATGGGCTGCGCTGCTCTTCGACCTGAAAGCCCAGCTTGTGCAGCGCGGTGGTGAAGGGGCCGCTGTTGCCGCGACCGGGGTCGGTGATCACCACCTCGGTACGCGCGTGTCCGTGGCGTTGCACGAACGCCGTGAGCTGCGCGGCGTGGTCGCGTTCGTACAGCACGTCGCTGCCGATGATGAGGTCGAACAGGCCAAGCGTCGGCGCGGCGATCGTCCAGGGCAAATCCTGGTACGGCACCGACGCCAGGCCATTGAGCGCGGCGTTGTGCTGCAGAAAGGTTTCCGCCAGCGGATGGTGATCACTGGCAAGGATGTTGGCGCCGCGACGTTGCAGCACCAGACTGGACAAGCCCAGGCCGCAGCCGATTTCCAGGATGCGCTTGCCGCCGATCTCAAAGGCACTCATCGCCTGCGCCAGCACGCGACCGGCCGGCCACACCTGGCCGAACAGGCTCCACAATGCGGAAGAGATGCCGGCACGTTTGGCGAGGCCATGCGGATCGGCGTACTGCTGGTTGTCGCTCAGCGCGCGGATGGTGTAGCGCTGGCCGCCTATGCAAAGCGGCACGAGACGGGTGGCATAGCCCGGCATGGGTACTCCCGTGGAGGCGTCGTCCCGACGGGCGGGACGTGAAACGCGAAAGGGAGCGAAACGAGCGGTGAGGGGACCGTGCGAAACGCGCTCGAAGTACGTGCGGCGTGGCGGCATCGTACGCCGAATCGCGTGACGGCGGATTTCGGCGCTGTCGCGCGATTCATTTTCCCGGGCCAGAGCAGTAGTCGGCTCGGACTCCGCGTTATCCTGCGCGCATGAACTCGACACAATCCCGACGCTTGGCGCAGGAGGCGCAGGACACCTATCGCCGCGCGCTGTTGGGCGGGGTTTTCTATCTGGTCGCGTGGCTGGTCGTCGGGGGGTACGCCGAAAGTTTCGTGCGCGCACCGGTGGCGTCGGGACTGCTCGCGCTGGCCTTCGTCGTATTGGCCGCGGCGCGTTTTGTGCGGCGTCCACCAGCGGGCGAGGATCCCGTCCTCCTGATGCGATGGCTGCGCGTGCACTGGGGCATCGTGCTGGCGGTCTCGGTGCTGTGGGGCGGCGTTTTTGCATGGGCGGTGCTCGATCCCGACTTCGCCGAGGCGCGCACGGCGGCCCTGCTTTCAACCATCGGCCTGGCGACTGCGTTCGCACACACCTTCAGCATGCGCCGGACGCCCGCCTTTGTCGGTGTCGCGGTACTCTACCTGCCAGGCTTGATACTGATGTTTTTCGCGTCAACCGACCGCGCCAGCGCCTGGGTGATGCTGGTCTATCTGGTGTATGTGCTGCTCGCGTTGCTACGTAGCCACACCGACTACCAGGAACGGCTCGATCTGGATCAGGAACTCCGCGACCAACGCGATCTGTTCGCGCGGCTGAGCCGGATCGATGCGCTGACCGAGCTGGCGAACAGGAGACACTTCGGACATGCACTCGATCAGGCGATCGATTCGAGTCGCTCCGAGCGGCGTCCGCTGGCGTTGCTGGTGCTCGACCTCGACCATTTCAAACGCATCAACGACGAGCACGGGCACGCGGTTGGCGACGCTTGCCTGATTGCGTTTGCGGCGCGACTTGCTTCCTCGTTTTCTTTACCGGGGGAATTGCCGGCGCGACTGGGCGGCGAAGAGTTCGCGGTGGTGCTGGAGGGCAGCGATGCGGCGATGGCGAGCGAGCGGGCGGAGTCGTTCCGCGCCCGCATCGCGATACAGCCGATCGAAATCGACGGCGGACACCTGCGGTTGACCGTGAGCATCGGTGTGGCCGCATTTGACGCCGAGGTGCATCGCGACGGCGACGGGCTCTATCGCGCCGCGGATCGTGCGGTCTATCGGGCCAAGAGCGAGGGACGCAATCGGGTCAGCATCGAATCGCGTCCATTGCCTGAGCCGTCGGCGCCAGCCACTCAGCGCTGATTCGCCGCAGCCGACATGCCTTCGCAGTCAGCGAGACGTTGTGCGATCCAGCGCGAGTAGATCGTAGTGTGAAGATTATGAAAGCCCAGCTGGATCCGGTAGGGCGTGCGCGGGTTGCGGTCAATCAGGCGCGCCAGGTGGTAGCCAACCGGCTGCACGCCCCGGGGATGCACGTAGACCTCGAAACCGCGGTAGAAGGGATCCGCGAGGATCGCGTCCATTTGTTCGATGACACGCAATTTTTCGGGTGCAAGGGTGGCACGCAACGCAGGGTCGCGTTCGTATAGCACGCGCTCGTAGATGCGCTGCGCACTCAAGTCGATCGTACGAGAAAGTTCCCACAGCTCGCGATTGCGCCGGTTGTAGTGCTCGAAGCCGCCGACGCGCCTCAAGGCGGCGGCAGCGTCGGGCGAGACACGGTAGACAACAAAATTCTCGGCCTGGTTGGCGATGTCGTCCAGCGTGCCGGGATCGAATACGTGCTCGATAAAACCGGGCAAAGCGGAAAATGCCTGAAGTCCCTGCTGCGAGGTCTGTCGCGCGTCTGCGTCGCGGGTGAACTCGCCGGCTCGCGACCCGAGCAGGACGCTGGGAGTGGTGTGCAACTGGTTGAACGTGCCGACGACGATCTCCTCGCGCGCGAAGGCGCGGTCGAATTCCGTCGCGCCGAACAGTTCGTAGAAACTGGCGTACTGAGCGATCTGTCGTCCCACGCCGCATTCGGCTCGTACCGTGCCGGTGTAGAAACTCTCGATCGCGCGCGACGGTGCCGCGCTGGGCTGGAAACCACGGCCGAACGATCGGATCGCTTCCCAGCCGTCGCGTCGGGCGCCGCCGAGACCGAAACCGATCCAGCCGGTCTGCAGCGCGAAGAAACGGAAATCGCGATTCGCGATCAGCCTGTCGGCCGCACGTCGGGCGGCGTTGCCAAGTCGCATGGCGTAAGCGCAATGCGTGGCCGGAGCGGGTAGCAAGGCGGCGAGATCCCTGGCCAGTTGTGTCGAATCTGCGCCTGCGGCCGGCAAGGTCGCATCCAGGTCGCCGCGGGCGTGTGCATCTGCGAGGTCGGTTCGATCGCAGGGTTCGCCGGCGTAACTTTGGAGCCGGGCAGCATGACCCGACGTGAAGCGCCAGCCGAGTTCGGTCAGCACCTGCCGTGTGCAGCGATGACTAGTGTCCGACGCCGAGGAGACCGGTAACACGAACTGCGGTGCGCGCTCCGGGCCTTCCACTCCGGGCGCGCTTGCCGCAACTCCAGGCAGGATCAGGAAGAACACGCCCGCTGCGATGACCCGTCCAGACAATGTCATGTGCATCGTCAAATCCCGGGCAACGCGGCGACAAACTGTTCGGCTGGCTGTGCCCGACCAAGATGAAAGCCTTGGGCCAGGTCGCAACCCATTTCCCCCAACACGTGCAGCGTGGCGGCATCTTCCACGCCTTCGGCCACCACGCGCATTTCCAGTCGGTGCGCGAGTTCGATTATTGCGCGCAGCAGTCGTGCGCTGCGCTCGTCGTGCGCGATATCGCGGATGAAGGATCGATCGAGCTTCACCTCGTCGGCCGGAAACTGTTTCAGGTAGGACAGCGAGGAGTGGCCGGTGCCGAAGTCGTCGATCGCAATACTCATGCCGGCGGCGCGCATGCGTTGCAGCACGGTCGCGCTGCGGCCCGGGTCTTCCATCACCGAGCCTTCGGTGATTTCCAGCATCAGCGCGCGGGCAGGCACGTCCCAGATCTTGAGCGCGGCAAGCAACTGGTCGCCGAAGTCGTGCTGCAGGAATACGCGCGGCGAGAGATTGATGGAGAAATGCATGCCGCGTTCGGCCAGTCGCGCCAGACCCGCAAAGCGCAGGGTCGCGTTCATGCTCCAACGGGTCAGTTCCCCGATCAACCCGGTTTGCTCGGCGAGCGGCACGAAGATGTCCGGACTGATCGTGCCGAGCACCGGACTGTGCCAGCGTGCCAATGACTCGGCCCCGATGAGGCGACCGCTGCGCACCTCGAAGATCGGTTGCAAATGCGGTTGAAGCTCGCCGTTTCCCAATGCATTGCGCAGTTCGCCGTAAGGCACGTCGAGGTAGGACTCGCGCGGTACGAACAACGCAACATGTTCGCCACTGCGCAAGCCTTCGCCAAACGCGATATCGGCACGACGGCAGAGTGCGTCGGCGCTGTCGCCATGCTGCGGACCTATGGCGACGCCGATCGCGACCGTCGCAAGCAAGTCGTACCCGTCCACGGTCAGCGGCTGCTCGAACGCGCGCAGCACGCGATGCGCGGCGAGCAGGGCATGATTGGCGCTGAGCAACTCCGGCAGCATCAGGACAAACTCGTTATCGCCTGCCTGTAGCACCCTATCGACGGGGCGCAACGCCGAGCTCATCCGCTGCGCGACGGCTTCGACCAGGCGTTCGCCGACTTCATAGCCGAAAAGGATGTTGAGCTCGCGCAGGCGCAGGATGCGAACCACCAGTACGCCGAGCGTCTTGCCGGTTTCGGTGTGCTCACGGATGCGCGTATCAAGCGTGGCGAGTACCCCGGCGCGGCTCAGCATGGGCTTAGCCCGCAGTGGTTGTCGGGTGGGATGCGGGTCCGGTTCACGCGCGTCAGAGGTACAGCTCAGTGGGATCGAGCCCGTAACTGCCGGGGTCGAGGGTGCGGATGATGTAAATCAGTTTCTCCTTGTCCTCGTTTTCCGCCTGCGTCATCAAGTCGACGCTGCGAAATCTCGAATCGATCGACTTGTCGGCGCCGGTCAGCACCATCACCCGCGGTCGCAAACTGCGGGCGCGATTCTGCCCCATCACGATCGCCACTTCGCCCGTATTGAGTTCGACCAGCGATCCGGTAGGGTAGACGCCCAGGCATTGAGTTAGCTGTTCGACGATCTCGCGTTGGTATCGTTTGTCGCTCCAGCCGTAGAGTTCCTGCAGCACGGCGTGGCGCGAGAGGGCCTTGCTGTGCACGCGGTCGCTGGTCATGGCGTCGAAGGAATCGATCACGGCGGCCATGCGGCCGAACAGCGGAATCTGCGCCTCGCTGAGGCGGGCGGGATAGCCACTGCCGTCGTAACGCTCGTGGTGGGTGCGCACCATCTGCTGCACGCGGTCGCTGCGGATACCGGTTTCGCCTAGGATGCGCAGGCTGTGTTCGACATGCTGCCGCACCTCGCGGAACTGCTCATCGGACAACCTGCCTGGATGGGTCAGCAAATCGTCCGGCAACTCCGCCTTGCCGACGTCCAGCAGCAGGCCCCCGGTGGCGAGATCGATCAGCGCGTCCTCCGGAAAACCCATGTGACGGCCGAAGGCGGCAGCGAGTGCGCTGCAGTTGATCGCATGACTATAGCCGTAGGCGTCCTTCTTGCGCAGGGAATTGATCCAGAAGAACGCATCGGCGCTGCGCAATACGCTCTTGACGATGGGGACGACCGCGTCGCTGACGACCTGCGAACTCAGTTTTCGCCCGGCGCGCACATCGTCAAGCATCTTGCTGGCCAGTTGCTCGGCGTTCTCCTGCGCAGCGCGCGCCAGCGGCACTTCCTCGCTGAGCGCTACGGTATCGGCGTAGTGGACACGGCGCACCGGCCAGATTTGCGGCCGCGGTTTCGAGCCCGCCGCCAGCTTCATCACGTTGGTTGCCGACTCGACGCTCCTCAACACGTCGATATAGACGAAACTGCACAATTCGGCGAGGGCCCGGATCTGCTCGGGCGAGCGGACCATAAAACCTTGCAGGCCGAACGGTGTTCCCAGCCAGGGCCGATCGAGGCGGCAGACGTACATCCCGACCAAAAGCTCGTCGGTGCCGACCTTGCGCTCTTCGATTTCAAGGGTCACTGGAGCCACTCCGCGGCGCTTGGGTTCCGGTTGCCCCCTGGCAACCGGCGAGCCCGCACGGCATTTGGGGAGCATATCGGAATCCGGTGTGCCCGCCATCGGAATTTGTTACCGGAATGGTGTGCCGGCTCGGCTCACCCAATCAACGCGCCAGCCGGCGGGCTACTGATACGGTGCGGGCGATAAGACGATCAGCGTCGGCAGGATGGCTGCCAGCACGGCGAAGAAAATCTTGATTCAGCGATACGGACGCTCGCCTGCCAGTGCGGGGGTTACGACGAGTCGCGCTTGGTCAGTGCCTTCTCCACCCGGATGAACCGCTCCAGCATCGCGGTATAAATCTGGTCGGTCTTCTCATGCAGATGTGCGACCTCCAGTTCGGCCTTGATGTTGATCTCGTACTCGATGTCCGAACGCACGCGGTCTTTCTCGGCCTGGCGGTTCTGGCTGATCAGCACGAAGCAGGACAGAAAAATCGCCTCGATCGACATCGCCATGGTCAACAGGCCAAACGGATAGGGGTCGAAGTGCGGCACGCCCAGCGGCAAGGAATTGAGTGCGATCCAGATTGCGAACACGCCCGCATTCACGAACAAAAACGGCATGCTGCCGGAAAACCACGAGATCGTATCGGCAATGTGCTGCATGACGGTGGTGTGTTCCACCACTTCGTCGTTGACGTTGCGCGAAACCCGGGTCCGCACGAGTTCGTCTGCCTTGCGTGTCATATGCCCCATGCCGGCGAGCAGATGCAGCGCCGCGGTGGGCGTCTTCTGGAACAGCAGCACCAGATCTTCGCGGTCGAGTTCGAGCAGTTCCGCGTCGCTCAACGCGAGCGCAGTGGCGGTGCGCGGGCCGCGGTCGAGCAGAGCCAGTTCGCCAAAGACCTGGTTGGTACAAGCGATGGTGAGCGGGATCTTCTGTCCCGCGGTGTCGCGGATGTACAGCTCGATCTCGCCGCTGCGCACGACGTAGAGCGACTCGCCGGGTTCGCCAGCGTGGAAGAGAACATCGCCCGCCGCGAGCCGGCGCAGGTCGATCGCCGCGGCGAGGCTGCGGCGGTCCTCCTCGTCGAGGTGCGCGAACAGCTCAACATCGGTGAGCATGGAAGGGTCACAGGCCATTGCGCATCTCCCGGCAGGCTGGGCCGAGTGTACGTCGACGCGCCGAGGCGCAGAAAGGGTGCGCCGTCGGCAACCGTCGTGGGCGACCGGCTTGTGTCGGTGCGGCGCATCTGCAAGCCTGCGCCGGACAATCCAGCATCAGGCCCAACGGAGACTTTCGATGATCCAGCGTTACCAAACCGGCCCGCGCATGTCCGAAGCGGTAGTACACAACGGCACGGTCTATCTCGCCGGCCAGGTCGCAGAGGACGCCAGCCAGGACATTGCCGGCCAGACGACGCAGGTGCTGGCGGCGATTGATGCGCTCCTGGCGCAGGCCGGCAGCGAACGCAGAAAGGTTCTGCGGGCGCAGATATTTCTGGTCGATCTGGCCGATTTCACCGCGATGAATCGGGTCTGGGAAGCCTGGGTCGTTCCCGGCCATACCCCGGCGCGCGCTACCGTACAGGCGGCGTTGGCGCGGCCGGAATGGAAGCTCGAGATAGTGATAACCGCGGCCTGCACTGGCTGATCGGAGAACGGCATGTCGTACGTGCGTTGTCTGCGCGGCATCGGATCGGGCGTCGAGTACGATGCCAACCAGCCGATGAATCTCGATCCGGTCGATGGCCGGCCGGTCGAAATGGTGCTCGATCTGGAGCGTCTGTCGCGTCAGCGTCCAGAGGCCGCATGGTACGACCCAACGCGGCCCGACCTATGGCGGTTCGGCGCGTTGATGGCGCTCGACATCACCGACCCCAACGATGCGCGTCATATCGTCGCGCTGGGCGAGGGCCACACGCCGGTACTCGACTATCAAACACATCCGCTGGCGCAGGCCGCCGGGCTGGCGTTGCAGATGAAGGATGAAGGGCGGGCGCACGCGGGCTGGGGGGCAAATCCGACCGGCAGCTTCAAGGACCGCGGCATGGCGATGGTAGTGGGGCAGGCGCGTCGCCTCGGTTTGGCTCGTTTAGCGGTGCCGACCCAGGGCAATGCCGGCGATTCGCTGCTGCGCTACGCGCTTGCGGGTGGCTTGTCGGTGGCGATCGCGATGCCCGACGACACCCCGATGCCGATATTGGGCAACGTCGCGGCAGCGGCGCATCGATATCCAGATCGCGTCCGGCTCGAACTCGTCGGCCCGACGATCCGTGAAGCGGGTGCGTTGTTGAAGGAGAAGTACATTGCACAAGGTTGGTTCTCCGTCGCCACTTTTCAGGAACCAGGCTGGCGTATCGAGGGCAAGAAATCGCTCGGACTGGAACTCGCTGAACCGGCTGCGGGCGAAACGCGTTGGTCGTTGCCGGACGCGGTTATTTATCCCACCGGCGGCGGCACCGGGGTGCTCGGCATGTGGAAGGCCTGGGATGAACTCGAGGCGCTCGGCATGATCGACGCGCGTCGACCGCGCATGTTGTGCGTGCAAAGTGAAGTCACGGCACCGCTGGTACGCGCGTTCGAGTCCGGCGCGGCGGATACCGACGTGGTCATGCCGGGCAATACGCTCGCCTTTGGCCTCAATGTACCGGGCGGGGTTGGGCACGCCCGGGTATTGCAGATCATTCGCGCCAGCAACGGTGCAGCGGTGGCGGTGAGTGAGGCGGAGATCGCGGCCGAGTTGGTGCGCGACTGGCGCAATCGGCGCGCGTGGATCTGCCCTGAAGGCGCTGCCTGTCTCGCGGCACTGCCGCAATTGCTGGATCGTGGGCTGCTGCGATGCGGAGAACGCGTGGTGGCAGTCAATACCGGCTCGCTGGAAAAATACCTGCCGGCCTTGCGGCATCTGCTGCAGACGCGCTAGTCGTCAGTGCCTAGCGGCACTCATCACGATTGCAGGTGTGACGTCGAGGTTGGAGCATCGGAACGGCCGCGCGCCGCCCATATGCAGAATGCAACGCTGTAATCGCCCGTACTTGCAGACTGCACACCGATCGGGTCGAAGCGAAAAATTGTTCCGCTCCGATGGGTGATTGCGCGATAAGCACCGTCGTCTATTCCAAGCCCCGACGGCGATTCGGTGCCCGCAATTGCGCTCGATGCAATCGTGGCACGGCGCCTGCATGCTTGTGAAGAATCCGCGCAATTGTTGCGTGGTTGGCGACACGCAAGGAGCGGACCTAATGCTTTCCGAGCCGATACCCTGCGGCAACTCGCTGATGGATTCGCTTTCGGAGCGCGCGTGCGATCAACTTCAGTTGACGCTGGTTGCGCAGGGTACGGTCCTGGTGGAGGCGGGAGAAAAGCCGCGATATGTCCATTTCCCCGCGGGCTGTGTCGCGTCGTTGATGCACGCGATGGAAGACGGGTCGATGGCCGAGGTGTCGGTGGTAGGCCACGAAGGGATGGTGGGTATCGAACTGTTCTTGTCCGGAGGGCCTGCCTCGGGGCGTGCCGTCGTGCACTGCGGCGGGTATGCCTACCGTCTGCGCGCTGATCTCTTCATCATCGAAGTCGAGCGCAACCGGCAGCTGCAACGCAGCCTGCTGCGTTACATGCAATCCTTGATCACCCAGATGGCACAGACGGCGGCCTGCAACCGGCATCACTCCGTGGATCAGCAGCTGTGTCGTTGGTTGCTGCTGTCGCTGGATCGGTCGCAATCCCCGCTGGTCGTCATGACGCACGAGATGATTGCGAACATGCTGGGGGTGAGGCGCGAGGGCGTGACGGAAGCCGCTTGTCGACTGCAGAAACGTGGCGTCATCGCCTACACCCGAGGGCGTATCGAGATCCTGGATCGCGAACAACTGGGCACGTCGAGCTGCGAGTGCTACCACGTCATCCGGCGCTCGTCAGAACACCTGCTCGATGCCACACCTGCCCACGCGGCACCGCGCGTGACAGCACGTGAGCCAGCGCGTATGGTCGCGTAAAAACCGAGACGAGACTCGTTGGGGCTGATACCGCGCAATCCCCCGGTTCGCTGCGCTCCACCCGGGCTACACGTGCGTTGGATCAGACGGCGTCCGACCCTTCAACCCGATTGCGACCACTTCGTTTCACACGATACAGCGCCGCATCGGCAGCGGCAATCAAGGCATCAACCGTGTCCAACCCGGCCTTGGCGCTGGTGGCTACACCAATGCTGGCGGTGATCGGAATGCTGTGGCCCTCGAACTGAACCGGTGTGAGCGCCAAGGCGTGGCGCACGCGCTCGGCCGCTACGAGTGCCGATTCCAGCGAGTCATCGCCCAGCAACACGATGAATTCCTCGCCGCCCCAGCGTCCGATCGCGGCCTCGGCGCGCAAAGTGCTTCTTAGGCGCGTGGCCACCTCGCACAACACCGCGTCGCCGGCGAGGTGCCCGTGTTGATCGTTGATCTGCTTGAAGTGGTCTAGATCCAGCAACAGGACGTTGAGCACGGTGTTTCCCAGAGCCAGGCGACGATTCAGATCGCGCGCCATCGCATGTCGATTTGCCAGCCCGGTGAGGGCATCGGTATGTGCCACCCGTTCCAGTGCCGACGAACTGGCGAGGAGGGAATGATGCAGACGTGCCAGCTCGTCGCGACTGCCGGCGATTTCGCGTCGACTGCGCTCCGCGCCGCGATAGCGCGAAAAGAGCAGCGCCGCAATCGCGAACAAGGTCGCGAGGCCAACAAGCAATGCAATGCCGAGCAGACGCTGCCGGTTTAGAGTCAGCGTCTGGATCGCGTTGTCGCGCTCCAGCAATTCGCGCTCCGCGGCGCCACGCTGTTTTTCCAGGCTCGCTTCCAACACCGCGATGCGACGCGCCGCAACATCGATGGCGAGCTCGCGGTCGAGCGCCTGATGTGCCTTGCGGGTGATGAACGCGTTGGCTGCATCGCCGGCGCGCAGTTGCTGTTCGGCCAGCAAGTCGAGTGCCGCGCGTTCCATGATGCGGTCGCCGATGCGGCGGGTTTCAACCAGCACCAGGTTGGCCTCGCTCAACGCCCTCGCGGTGTCGCCGCGTACCGCCCAGACCTTGATCCGCGTCAAGCGCAGCAGGATCTGGTCGCGAATGGCAACCGCGTCAAACGACTCGAAAGCGCGTTGCACCCACTGGTCGGCTTCGCCGACGCGATTCTGGATCAGGCGCAGTTCGGCCATGCGGGTGTAGGAGTTCACCTTGTTGGGCGGACTGCCGGAAATCTCGGCCAATTCGACCGAGCGCTTCGCGTGATGCTCGGCTTCTGCAATGCGCTCCAGACGAGTGAATGATCCGGACAACTCTCCATGCAACGCGATGGCTTCGCGCCGGTTGCGTTCCTCGACGTAGTCGAGCGCTTCCAGCAGATAGCGACTGGCCAATTCCTCGTCATCGAGATTGCGATAGAGCACGCCGAGCATGCGCAGGCTGCGCGCGATCTCACCCCGGTCGTTGCCGCGCCGTGCCAAGGCAAGGGCTTCGTTGTGCAGCGTCACCGCATCGGAAAAGCGCCCGGTGCGGCCGTCGAGCACGCCGATGGAGTTCAACTCGCGCGCCACCCCGGCGTCGTCGCCCAATTCGCGCAGCAGCTCCATCGCTTGTTCCAGCAAGGCGCGCGAGGTGTCGAAGCGGCCCAGTTTGCGTTCCAGCACGCCGCGCTCGTGCAGCCACTGTGCCTTCCAGGCGCGGTTGTTGCTGGTTTCCACCATGGTCTTCATCGCGGCGAGCACGGCGTCGGTTTCGGCCGATCGACCGCGGTTGACGAGGATCGTGCTTTGACGCACCAGCACTTCAAAGCGCAGATCGTCGAGTTTCAACGCATCGGATTCGCGCAACGCTTCTGCCAGCAGTTCGAGCGCCGGGTCGGCGTTTTCCAGATCGTTGTAGAACTCCGCCAGTGCCAACGCGGCCCAGGCGCGATAGGTGCGATCGGTGGCAGCGTCGCGCAGGCGCAAGGCTTCGTCCCGAAGGTCGGCGGCACTGCGTTCCTGATTGCCTCGAAGCGCCGCGATATCGCGGGGCTGGGAGTCCGCGGCAGCCAGCTCCCCACAGCCATGCAACAACAAAAGCAGACCCAGCCAGCGGCAGCAATTCACGCATGCACTCATGCGCATGACGGCGGTCCGTCTTGGCACGGCATCAGGGCACGGCTTCATTGCACGGGGCTGCCGGCATAGGTGCACTCGGAAGACCGGGGTCGATCCAGCATGACACTTTCGCGTCGCGACGGAAAATGGCACCGCGGTATGATCTTTCCGTCCCGGGTTCACTGGAGAGCTGGTATGTCCCGTTTCGCTGGTTTGCTGATTGCTGCGCTGACGCTCGCCCTGCCTACGACCGCGCGGGCCGAGGTCAAGGATTCCTCGCCCAGCGGTTTCACGATCGAGAACTCGCGCGTGGTGCCGGTCGATGCGGCGGCTGCGTTCAAGGCGCTGGTCGAGGACGTTGATCGCTGGTGGCCGAAGGATCACAGCTGGTGGGGAAAGAACTCCAAACTCTCGATCGAGCCGCGCGCGGGTGGCTGCTTTTGCGAGAGTGCTGGCGCACAGCAGGCACTGCACATGCTGGTCACTTTCGTCGATCCCGGGCACGCGCTGCGCCTGGTGGGTGGCCTCGGGCCATTGCAGGGCATGGGGCTGCACGGCGCATTGGAATTCCGTTTCACTGCCATCGAAGGCGGGGGCACGACCATTGTCATGACCTACCGAGCCGGCGGCTACACGCCCGATGACCTGAGCAAGTTCGCACACGTGGTCGATAAGGTGCAGGCAATGCAACTAGGTGGCCTGGCCGATTTTCTCGGTGGCTCCAAGCCGGCCACGCAGCCATGACGGCGGTATCAATTCAGCACGATGCCGCCGACCGCCGCTTTGAAGCATGCGTTGACGGACATCGCTGCGAACTCGACTACGCGCTGGCCGACGGCGTCATGACCATCACCCACACGGGTGTGCCGGCAGCGGTGGGCGGGCGGGGCATCGCGGGCGAACTGGTGGCTGCAGCCTTCGCGGCGGCGCGGGCCGCCGGGTGGAAGGTACGGCCGGCGTGTTCTTACGCAGCAGGCTATGCACAACGACATCCAGAACTGGCCGACCTGCTGCTCTGAACCGCACGCGAGGGCCGAGTGGTTGGTCGGACGCGATCGGGTTCAGGGCCGGATGGTGAAGCCAGGATTCTCGTCCAGGCTGCCGTCTTCAATCAGCACGGCGTACCTCTTTGTTTCACTGTCGTAGACCACGGGAATGGGCTTCTGGAATTGCGGATTGCGGATGAATTTCAGTTCCCAGCCGAATCGCTCGAGCATGGCCAGTTCCAGTTGCTGATCCTGGTTGAGCTGGGCGCGCAGGGTCGACGACCTGGGCTTCTCGCTGTAACGACGCTCATTGCCCGACATGATTCGCCCCTGTGGCGAAAAATTCATCGTATCGGGATGGTCAGGTTTGGTTCGTGAACAAAGGTAAACCCTGTCGCTGGTGGTCGCCTTTCCGCCGCGAAGTTTGCGGCTCACCACCAACCTATCCGAAACGTCTCCTTGAAGGGTGAAGAGGAGGGCTTGCGAACCGCAAGTTTGCGGTCCGATGAACGCACGCGAGCTGTGCTTGCGGGCCGGAGAGGGCGTTGGGTCTATCTACACCCACTCCCGTGACGGCAGCACCACTCGGCGTTGAGGGCGGCCGACCAGGTCGAGAAAATTGTTGAAAACCTGCGCCGCGCTTTGCTGCATTGCGCTGATGCGTTCGGCAGTGTGCAGACGGATTGCCTGCTCGTCGTGTTCGAGTCCGGCGTTCGCGAGCTCCGCGCGATAAGCCGGCTGCGCCAGCCAGCGATCGATGAGCGCCGCATCCATTTCCAGATGGAACTGGAAGCCATAGACATTGTTGCCAGCGCGGAATGCCTGCTGCTCGCAGCCGACGGTGCGTGCCAGATGGTGCGCACCGCTCGGCAATTCGAAATGGTAGCCATGCCACTGAAACACCGACGCCGTGGCGCCTAACGCGCCGATGACCGGATCGCTGCGTCCGGGCTCCGTCGTGTGCAGGTCGTACCAACCGATCTCGGGCCGTTCCAATCGCCGAATCGGCGCGCCCAGTACATGTGCCAGCAACTGCGCGCCCAGGCAGATGCCGAGTACAGGCTTGTCCTGCGCCAGCGCGCGTTCGATCGCCTTCAGCTCGGTGACCAGATGCGGTCGGCGCGCGTGATCCTCGACATTCATCGGCCCGCCCAGCACGATCAAGCCGCGGTAGCGATCAATATCGGGTTGCGCGTCCGGGTCGCGCTCGAAGTTGACAAAGCGGATGCGATGGCCGCGGCGGCGGATCAGCGGGTCGAGCGTGCCGAGCGGTTCTGCGGCAACATGCTGGAAGACGAGCAGGCGCGACATGGGGCGGGGGCGAATGATCGAGGTGGTCGCCAATAGAGCCCGATTGCGGCCCGGATTCAAGCTCTCATTCTGCATTTGCTTCTGCCGCGCAAGCGCAAGGGAAGCAACATGAGCCGTCGTCGCCAGAATTCGTCTCCGCCCCCGCGCTGGTGATGAGCTGGATACCGGAGGAAAACCTGACCACGTCGATTAAGTCGGTGCTGAGTCAGGTCCGCGGATGAGTCCGGCGGGCACGACGATTACGCATCCTTCGCGGTTGCTCGAAGGAAGCCACTTGGAGCGCGGCCCTCCAAGAGCACGTGCCGCGCGCAGTCCACGCAGCGCGTCCCGCGGCATCACCTCTCGTTTGCAGCAGCTTTTCCTGATTCCGGCACCGCATCGACACGCATCACCGGATACAGATTGAAGCGCTCGTCCCAGGACGAATGGCGACGATGGAAGAAGGTCAGCCTCGCTGCTGGATCCTTTGCGAACGCGGCGTCGTCGGCGACGCGGCGTTCGAATTCGGCTTTCAACGCCGGGTCTTTTGCCAGCATTTCGCGTGCGACGGCTTCGGCAACGTAAGCCTCCATGTATTCCTTCTGCTCGAAGTGATGGTTGAAGTCGCCCCAAGCCAGCAGGCTGTCGGGAGCCTGAGGTTCGAGCAGGGCAATGAGCAGGCGCGCGCGCGGTTGCGCGATCGGTACATACAGCGAACCCGTCGCGATATCGCGGGTATCGGCTTGCCAGGTGCCGGTCACGCTCAAACGTTGATGGCCTTCTACCGGCGTGGCGTCGAAGGTGGTCGTTCCGGCGCGAAAGACTTCGACCGCTGCGTGCTTCAGCGCCGCGTCCAGACGCCGGAAGCTGATCCCATGCAGGGAGAGTTTTTCCGCGATCGTGGCGGCGTAGGCCGTCGGAATCAGATAGCCGCCGCGCGGCGCGGTCACTGAGACGCTGGGTTGCACGTCATCGCGCAACGGGATCTTCCAGAGTGCAGGTTTGCGTTCGTCGTAGCGAATCATCAGCGCGCCGGAAACTTCTGACGGAGTACGGGTGTACTCGTATCCGTGGAAGTCGATCGTGCGGACTTTGTCGCTCGCCAGGTACTCAAGCGGTACGGACTCGCCCGCCAGCTTCATCGCCGCTGCATCGGCGGTGCGCGCGAGCGCAAGCCATTGCATTCCGTGCTCAGCGATCTGCTCCAGCACCGCGACGATGGTGTTGCGGGTGATGCGCACGCGGTGCGGATAGTCGCGCCAGGAATGCGTTTCCACCAACATGCCGAAGCGGTTTCGCAGCGGAAGGTAGCCGATCGAGAAACGCGGTGGCGACACCACGTCGGTGACGCCCGACGCGGGATTGTCGTATTCGACGAAGGACGGATAAAAGGCCAGCGGCAGCGAACCCTGTTTTGCCAGGCGCGCGATCACCGCGTTGCGGAACGCACGCCCGGCAACTCGCAAGTGCTCGTCGCCGGAGTGGCCGGGTTCGACCATGATCGCGATGTCGTGCTCGAACTGCGCGCCATCGGTAACGTGCAAGTCGATCGTGGCAAGGGGATCCCAGGTGTTCATCAAGCCCAGCATGGCCTGCATCTCGGGCGCGTCGGCCTTCACGTAGTCACGGTTGAGGTTGTAGTTCTGCGCCGTGGTGCGCCAGCCCATCTCCTCGGGTCCGCGCTGGTTGGGACGGTTCCAACGCCCGACGCGTTCGTGCCCGTCCACATTGAATACCGGCACGAACAGCAGCACCTGCTTTTCCAGCGCGCCCTTCGCCGCCTTGGCGTCGAGCAGTTCGCGCAACGCCAGAAAGCCTGCATCCTTGCCGTCGATCTCGCCGGCGTGGATGCCGCCCTGGATCAGCACCACGGGAATTTTCATCTGCTGCGCCGCCGCTGGCGTCAACGCGCCGGAACGCGAGACCACCAAAACCTGCATCGGACGACCTTCGGGCGTGATACCGAAGCGCTCGCAGCGCACCGCATCCGGATAGTGTTGTGCGAACTTGGCGCACAGCGCGATCACTTCTTCGTAGCGGCCCGTGCGCTGGTAGCCGGATTGCTCGGCGAACGTGTGCAGTCCGTCGGTGGCTGCGCCGGCTGACAGCGAGATCGATAGCGTCAATAGCGCGGCGAGGGCAGGCAGGCGTTTCGGCGGCATGGGAAGGCTCGGGCAGGGCAAGCCGCGATGGTAGTCGGCTCGCATGAAAGATGGCATCCCTGGCAGATGCGGCAAAGGCGGACTCTGCTGAATCGGCAATGGACACGCGATACTCTGCGCGTTCAACTGCCCTGCCACCACGCCAAGCCGATGCTCACCCGCCTACCACTACCGATCCGTGTGCCACTCCTCCTGCTGCTGTTGGCCGGCAGTACCGTGCTGCATTGCTCGATCCTGTTCGTGGTGGCCCTGCTGAAGCTGATCGCACCGCGCGGTGCCGTGCGCACCACCCTGTCCACGGCACTGGTTCGCATCGCTGAGCGGTGGATTGGATTCAACAGCGCGATGATCGACCGCGGCAGCCGCACTCGTCTTGAGGTGGAGCTACCCGCGACGCTGCGGCAGGAAGTCAGTTATCTGGTGCTGAGCAATCACCAAAGTTGGGTCGACATCCCGGTGTTGCAGTATCTATTCAATCGCCGAATACCCTTCCTGCGCTTCTTCCTCAAGAGCCAGTTGATCTGGGTGCCCTTGCTGGGTCTGGCCTGGTGGGCGCTGGATTTCCCCTTCATGAAACGCTACACCAAGGAAGAACTGGCGCGACGGCCGGAACTGGCCGGCACCGACGTGGATGCCACCCGCCGGGCTTGCGAGAAATTCCGCAGCATTCCGGTGTCGGTGATGAACTTCGTCGAAGGAACTCGCTTCACGCCGGAGAAACACTCGCGCCAATCTTCGTCCTACACTCACCTGCTGCGTCCGAAAGCCGGCGGCGTGGCCTTCGTGCTGGATGCGATGGGTGGCGCGTTGCAGGGCATCCTCGATGTCAGCATCGTCTATCCCAGCGGGCGCCCGACGTTGATGGATCTGGTCTGTGATCGCGTGCCCGAGGTGCGGATTCACGTGGTCGAACGCGCGATCCCGCCCGACATGATCGGTGGCGACTACGAAGGAGACCCGGAATTCCGCGCACGCTTTCAGGAATGGATCAATGCGTTGTGGGCCGAGAAGGATGCGCAGATCGCGCGGATGCGCGAGTCTCGATGAACGCTAAGCCGCACCGCGCGGCCAGCGTACTGTGCCGTCGATCACGATATGGCTGCGGCCACCGACCCAGACCTTGCCGCCATCCTCGATGCGGAGCAGCA
>JBKJTK010000316.1:0-3190 GCA_046590875.1 Chiayiivirga sp. | reverse complement strand
GCACCGGCGCAGTTCATCGACATCGAGCCCGGTGTCAGCGATCCCAATGCTCCGCCGCACGGACCGACTGTCCCCGCCCACACCGGCTTCGTCGGTGGCGTCGCATTCGATCGCGATGGCGATCTGTGGACCAACTACGAGCGCGCCTTTGCGGTGCTCGAATACGAGGATCCGGTGACACCGGGACAAACGCTGGCCACCGCGACCACCGACCCGGGCTTCGGCGGCCTCGCCTTCTGGCCAGTGCCCGCCACCGTGCAACGAGGCATGCCCGGCGCAGCGCCGGCAGCGCAGTTCCGCGGTACCACGCTGGTGAGCATGGAGATGCCCTTCACCCAGTTCACCGCGGCCAATGGGCCCGTGCCAGGCACCGAGTATCCGGTGTTCGATGAGCGGCTGATCGACTACTTCGCCGGCAAAAACATGAGCGCACTGCGCTTCCTCGTGGGCTGGGAAGCACTGCAATCGCAGCTCATGGGTACCATCCCGGCTGCACCCAACGGCAACTACAAGACCTACTTCGATCACTACAAACGCATCGTCGACTACGCCACAAATGTGAAAGGCATGACCGTGCTGATCACGCCCTGGCAATTCGACAACAACGTGAATGGTCTTGGCTTCGGTGGCGTCGGCGGCCCGACCTGGCGCGGCGGACGCGTCGGCACCGAAGTGTCCATTGCGGCCTGGATCGATTTCTGGACCAAGCTCGCGGGGCACTTCAAGGACAACCCGCGCGTGGCCTACGTGCTCGTCACGGAGCCCAACAACATGTCGACCACGCAGTGGTTTCAGATCGCGCAGGCCGGCATCACCGCGATCCGGAATTCGGGTTCGACCCAGCGCATCCACGTGCCGGGCAACGGATACTCCGGCGCAAGCAATTGGGACACCAACAATCCCTTCTACGACACCGATGTGGTGGAAGTCTCCAACGCTAACGGGTGGCTCAATGCCAATGGCGCGGGACAGCCGATCATCGATCCGCTCAACAATATCGCGGTCGAAGTGCACAGCTATGTCGATGGCGACCAGGGAGGTGTGATGGACGAAATCACTTCGGTGACCGCGCTGCGATCGCAACTGGCGAACACGGTGAACTGGGCGCGAGCGAATGGCCTGAAGGTGTATCTGGGCGAGACCGGCATGCATGCGTCCACGCCGGTGAACGGCGGTGGCACCGCACAGCAGGCCTGGAACGACTTCATCGCCTACGCCGACGCCAACACCGACGTGCTGGAAGGCTTCACCTGGTGGGCGGGCGGCGATCCGGCGTGGTGGGCCGACGAGGGCGCCAACGGCGGCGGGCACTATGCGATTTCGCCCCTCTGCGGCGCGTCCACGCTGGGGTGTGTCGTCCCGTTCTCGGGCGATCGCGGCAACATGGACATGATCGAGAACGACTTCTGATCTGTCGGGAATGATTGGTGCAAGTTCCTGTTCGCCATCCCCGCGTAAGCTGGGATGACGACGAGCACAGGCACGACCCTTCCTAAACTTTCAAGTCCGGCTCCACGAAGCTCCAGCGAACTTCCGGAAACTGCTGTTTGAACGCAGCCTCCACCGCGTTGATCGCATCGACCACCCCGCGGGTGGTGAGATCGCGGCTGAATTCGGCCTGCAACGACACCATCACGTAATTGCCGAGTTGCAGCGTGATGAGATTGAAAATCTTGCCGATCTCCGGACGCGCGTCGAGGAAGGCGTGCATCTCGGCCTTGCGCGCCGGGTCCACACTTTGTCCGATCAGCAGCGCCTTGACCTCGATCGCGATGAACACCGCCACCACGATCAGCAGCACCCCGATCGCGAGCGTGCCGATCGCATCCCACACCGGATTGCCGGTGATGACCGCAACCACGATGGCAACCATCGCAAACACCAGGCCGAGCAAGGCTGCGAGATCCTCGCCGAAGATCACCACCAGTTCGGCCTGTCGGCTCTCACGGAACCACTGCCACAGGCTGCGCGAGCCACGCGACTTGTTGACCTCGACCAGGCAAGCGCGCATCGACACGCTTTCGGCGATGATGCCAAAGGTCAACACGCCCACCGCCCACCACCAGTGCTTCAGCGGCTCGGTGGAATTCAGTTTGTGCCAGCCTTCGTAGAGCGAGAACATGCCGCCGACGCTGAACAGGATCAGCGCCACCAGGAACGACCAGAAGTATATTTCCTTGCCGTAGCCTAGGGGGTAGTCCGGCGACGGCGCGCGCTTGGCCTGTTTCATCCCGAGCAGCAGCAGCGCCTGATTGCCGCAGTCAGCGAGCGAGTGCACCGCCTCTGCCAGCATCGCGCTGGAGCCGGTCACGAAGGCGGCAAAGCCCTTGGCCACAAAGATCGAAAAATTGGCGCCCAGCGCGTAAAAAATCGCACGAGTTGAATCGCCGCCGCTTGCCATGATGTTTCCTGCAACGTGTGAAACCGATAGCCGCTGAGTTTAACATTGCGTTGCGATTTCCTAGCCGCCCGGCGACCCGCGGCGTGCTCGGTTGATTCGCCGTCAATCGGTCCGCTATGAACCGTCGTGCATTGAATCAGCCCGCATTGAAGCAGCAAGTTCTCACGCTCTGCTCATTCATGACATTTCCGCTGCAAATCTGAATCTCACGCAACGGATTAGAGTAGAGGCTCCCACCCCTGCTGCCACGCTGCGCCGCATGCAGACTTCCCTCGCGTATCCTGTCCGGAGGTCGTCTTCCCGGAGCCGCGCGCCGATGCGCCGTGTATCCCTGCCGCAACGCTGGTGCGAACGTTTGCAACTCGACGACGGGCGCGAGTTGCTGTTGCGACCGATCTCGCCGGCGGATGCCGAGCCCCTGCGCGTCGGCTTCGCGCTGCTGACGCCCGAAGAAGTGCGCATGCGCTTCCTGCATCCGCTCAAGGAGCTGACGCCCGAGATGGCGCATCGGCTGACGCACCTCGACGGAAAGCGAAATTTTGCGCTGGTTGCGGCCGAACCGCTGCCACCGGGCGAAGCCCTGGTGGCCGCGGTGGCGCGCGCCGCGCTCGACGCCGATGGTCGCAGCGCCGAGTTCGGCATCCTCGTCAGTCGCTTTGTCGCCGGGCAGGGTCTGGGTGCGCTGATGATGAAACAACTGATCCGATGGGCGAAGCTCAAGCATCTCGACGAATTGCACGGCGATGTGCTGGAAGACAACAGCGCGATGCTGCATCTGGCGCAAACGCT